>CAZDLP010000088.1:0-2563 GCA_964506565.1 uncultured Planctomycetia bacterium | reverse complement strand
GCTCATTGACAATCGCCTGATCTATATTAATATCCTCGCTGAACAAAAACCCTGACTGCTCGATAAAATCATCGATATTGCAGAAGCGTGTTTGGAAAGATTTTACAACAGCCTCGAGCCACTGTCTATCACAATCTTCTTTTATTATGTTTCTCTCTATCAAGTGTGCTGCCACGAAATCTGTAAGCGCGCTAACAGGCGCTTCTCTTATGTATTCTCCATTCAACCAGTTAAGTTTCTGTATATTAAACACAGCGCCTGTCTTAACGATCGCCTTTAAAGAAAACAACTTTATTATCTGATCAAGGCTCATCTTTTCTCTGTCATCTTTTGGTGACCAGCCCATAAGAGATAGGAAATTTACAAGGGCCTCGGGAAAATACCCTCTTGTTTTATACTCTTCTATTGATGTAGCGCCATGTCTCTTTGACATGCGAGACTTATCCTCGCCAAGGATCAATGGTATGTGCGCGAACTTTGGCGGCTTTTTGCCTAAAGCCTGATACATGATCAGCTGTTTTGAAGTATTTGTAATGTGATCATCGCCTCTTATTATATGCGTTATATTCATGTCCGCGTCATCTACTACGCAGGCGAAATTATATGTTGGAGAACCATCTGATTTTATAATTACAAAGTCATCAACAGTATTCGAGTTGACCTCTATCTTGTCATGGACCGCATCATAAAAAACAATGGTCTCGTCCTTTACGACCTTTAATTTTATGGCCCTGCCTTTATCTGTATCCTCATAATAAGCCTTATCCTGGGCTACGAGCTGTTCTGCGTACTGCTTGTAGATATTAAATCTTTTGCTTTGGTAAAGTACCTCTCCATCCCAGTTTAAACCCAGCCATTTCAGGCTTGATAGTATCTCATCTATATGCTTCTCGCTGGAACGCTCTTTATCCGTATCTTCGATACGCAATATAAATTCGCCACCCTGGTTCCTGGCGTATAACCAATTAAATAGCGCTGTTCTAGCGCTGCCTATATGCAGCGAACCTGTAGGCGATGGGGCAAAACGTACTCTTACACCATTATTAAGATTGACTTGTTTGTCTTTTTCTATCTGCGTTTTATTATTCATGCCAAGGCCTCGCCTCTATCCAATGCCCTTATATTGATATCTATAATATCTTTGTTGCCTGCAAAGGCGATCCTAATGCCCTTGATAGCATCTTTCTTAACAAATAATCCTCTTAGCTTCATATACGCGCCAAGCGCGACCATATTCGCCGCTCGTATATTCCCGAGCTCGAGAGCAATCTCCGTCATAGGAAGCCTGAGAATATCAATATCCTTTCTCTTGAGCTCTTTAGTAACAAGCGAGCTATTAAGCAAGGCAAGCCCTTTTCTGCCTGTGCAAACGGAGCGTGGGCTGATTATTGAATGAAACTTATCCATAGACGGGTTATTCAATATAATAGCTGTATCGCAATAAGAGGTTATTGGCGAGGCGATCTCTTTATCTGATACGATAACCATGCAATGGGCAGTGCCGCCTCTTACCTCCGCGCCATATGACGGCATCCACGTAACATTGTAATTCTTTTCCATTACGCTATAAGCTATCAGCTTGCCCAATATCATTATGCCTTGGCCGCCAAAACCAGCGCAGATTATTCTCTCATCCTTCATGCTCTTAACCTTCATCCTTAACAATGCCTAATGGGTAATCTTTTAAGACCCTATCTTTAATCCATTTGATAGACGACTCTACTGAACGGCTTGTATAAGTCGGGCACATCGAAAGGATCTCAACCATGGAAAACCCTTTATTATCAATCTGATTCTTGAATGCCTTTTTTATCGCCTGTTTTGCCTTTAATACATGCTGGGGAGAATGCACCGAAACCCTTTCTAAATATTGTACGCCATCCAAAACAGCGAGCATTTCAAGCATCTTCATGGGGTTTCCATCTGAAATAGCATCTCTGCCTAGTGAGGAGGTGGCTGTCTTCTGCCCTATAAGCGTTGTTGGGGCCATCTGGCCACCTGTCATCCCATATACACCATTATTCACAAAGACAATAGTAATATTTTCCCCTCGATTAGCGGCATGTATGGTCTCAGCAATGCCTATTGACGCTAAGTCTCCATCGCCCTGATATGTAAATACTATATTTTCAGGGCGTAATCTCTTTATCGCTGTCGCGACCGCCGGACATCTGCCATGCGCGGCCTCTGTTGTATCAAAATTCCAATAATCATAAGCTAAAACAGCGCATCCGACTGGCGCGATCGCTATAATTTTCTCGCGAATATTGAGTTCATCTATAATCTCGGCTACGAGCCTGTGGATAATACCATGTCCGCAACCCGCGCAATAATGCGTCGCTACATCCAACGTAGACTTAGATCTTTTAAATATCTTTTTCATCTTAGGCACCTGGATATCTTCTCCTCAACCTCTTTCTGTGAAGGAATCCCGCCTCCGGTTCTGCCGTAGAAATCTACCTTTGCGCTTCCTTCCACCGCAAGCCTTACATCTTCTACCATCTGCCCGGCACTCATCTCTATTACTAGAAATCTCTTTGTTTTATTTGCGTGCCTTTTTAAT
>CAZDLP010000087.1:0-2693 GCA_964506565.1 uncultured Planctomycetia bacterium | reverse complement strand
ACTGGGTTAAGGTCCCTCATCTTGCCAGTCATGTTCTCGGAGCATGTTTGCGCCGCTTGCCCCAAGACTGGAAACGGCGCTATGGAAGTGAGATAGCCATGGTAGAGACATTCGTCGATACAACACGCTATATCGGGACCTGCTACAAGGCCGCGAATTGGCTCAAAATTGGCCGGACAAAAGGGCGAAGCCGTCAGGATCGTAACAGTAAACTCAAGGTTCCGATCAAAGACATTTTAGTTTACCCCTTACGACGTGATTTCCGTAAGTTGCTACTTGCGTAAACGAGAATAGTTCAGTGCAGGTCACAACTTCGGGAGGATCAAGTCGTGACCGTAGATAGTGTAATAACTTCAGTTTTGGGTACAGCAGATTTTACAGAGTACGAGCAAAATGTGTATGAAAAATATCAGGAAATGGCGGAACGTGAAATTATAGACAAGCTCAATTCGCTTCTGTCTAACATTGTATTCCTGAAGATATTGAAACCATGGGGCGCTGAATGTGCCTGCCGTTTTCTCGAATATCGTGAAATAACTATTCGACTGAAATCCGGGCGACAATGGAAAGTTATGTCTCCTGTTTTCCTCCGGGCGAAGCCAAAGAACAAACGCGGCAGATCACCGAAACGACAAAAAGGCGTATTGCGACATCTTGGCTTGGAGTTACTTGGGATCATAAAACGAATAAGCCCGGCACTGATTGAGATTTGTGTGTCTATGGCTGTTCTTTGTCCCTCTTTCGAAGTCGCTGCTAATGCTTTGCGTGGTCTGGGGATAGCCATGAATGAGCACCTTCTGCAAAATATCACAATACGATTTGCAGGGCTGATAAAAAATGTCAGGATCGAATGTAATGGTGATGCTGTATGGCAGAAACCAGGCATAAAGATTTTGATCTGTGTTGATGGCGGACGTACCCGCGAACGACGTACAAAACGAGGCAAGCGCAAGAAAGGCCAAAAAAGGCAGGGCTATCATACTGATTGGTTTGAGCCAAGATTGCTTACAATCAGTCAATTTGACGAGGATGGCAAAAAAATCAAATCGGTCAGTCCAATTCTTGATGGATCATGTGGCAGTTTGGATGATTTTTTTGAACTGCTGAAGAAATACCTTTTATGGATAAACCTTGATGAGGCATCAGAAATTATTTTTAGCGCTGATGGCGGAAATGGGATTTGGCCAAGGATTGATAATCTCATCAGTGAACTAAATTTGAGTAACGCGAAACGGATTTTGGACTATACACACGCAAAACAGAATATCAGTATTGTGAAAAAAATAGTCTCTCACGCTCTGAAATTATCAGACAAGGAAAGCAGAAAGCTCTCCACACATATTCGGGAACTGCTTTGGAATGGCAATATTAACGGGATTGCCAATCTTGTTAGGACAAAACTATCTGGGAAAAGAAAAGCTCCAAAAGCCGCTTTGAAAAAATTAAACGATTATTTCGGTGATCACTCCAGATTTCAATATAAAGCATTCCGCGATAACGGTTTGCCTACTGGTAGCGGTACTGTCGAAAGTGCCATTCGCCGAGTAATCAATCTACGTATCAAGGGAACAGGATTGTTTTGGAAGCGGGAACATGCGGAAAATATAATTCTTCTACGTTCATTAGTCCTGACAGGTAAGCTCAAAAATGCTTGCCGAAAAGGATTGGGGATAGTAAGAAATATGTTTGATAACAATACAATCGGGGACTTGCCGTTGGCAGCTTAATCGGTGTAACTTTTTTGTATTGCACCCAAGGATATTGAGGTTTATTTTGTGCAACACGCGCGAACAAAATCTGACCCTCGCGAAATCCAAGCTGAGGTCCAGAGACTCTTTGAACCATATTTCCTAAATACATACTTAACACACAGCACAGCCAGCAATATCTTTATTGTGGACGGCCAGCAGAGGCTAACCACCCTCTTGTTGATTCTCATTAAACTATGCCAGATATTGAAGTCAGTGGAAAGCGATGAGACCTATTCCGATAGGACCTTCAGCAGCCGGGCATTAGAAAATCTAATTTTCGAGAGTGACGACTTTGGAGAGGCTACTCGCTTTAAAATATTTAATGAAAACCGAGAGGAAACGTTTAGAAAACTAGTCGAGGCTAAACCTGTAGAACCGAAAGATGAAACTCAAAAACGCATTAAAGAAAATATGGATGCAATAAGCGAATATTATGATCTATTTCTTGCGTCCGAAAGAGATAGTAAGCGTTACGATGTGAAAAAGCTTACTTACTATATCTCATATTTACTCGATCGAATCTCGATTGTAGAGATTAAAATCGAAAAACAGAAAAATGTTGCTATGATTTTTGAAGTTGTCAACGACCGTGGACTGGGGCTTAAGCCATACGAAATCATCAAAGGCAAGCTGATCGGAAATCTTCCAGCTGAACAAAAAGAACATGCCAACTCAATCTGGACAAAATTGCAGGATGACTACTTTAGCGCCATTTTGAAAAACAGCACTGAAGCAAAGTTAGATCTTGACATGTTTTTTCGTACCTTTTTTCGAGCAAAATTTGCAGACTCAGAAAACGAGTATGACAGGTTTGAGGGCAATTATCACTATGTGATGTACAGAGATCCGAAAATACGAGCCTACTTTAAGGATTTTGGAGATCGGAATTTACTCTACCGACGTATTACTGAGGATATTAAATATTTTGCAGAGTTATATCTT
>CAZDLP010000086.1:0-2736 GCA_964506565.1 uncultured Planctomycetia bacterium | reverse complement strand
CCAGACGGATAAGTGGCCAGCCAAAGATTGAGGCTGCTGCTTTGCACGACAATGACTTGCCGGTTCCAGGGATGCCCACAAGCAAAAGAGCTTTTGGTTTGGGCAGATGTTCGTTGCCTGGCTCAAAAGCCTTTTTTCTGTTTGACAGGTACCGCTTCAAAAGATCGAGCCCTCCCACCATGTCAGTCGGCACCGGCGGCCAGAACTCCATGAGACCTGTTCGCCTGATCATCTGCATTTTTTGTTGTGTAACAACGTTTGCGCAGAACCTCTTTTTGAGTACAAGGCTCAACGCAAAGGCTGTTTCGCTTTCAAACTCTGTGAGTCCGAGGGCGGCTTCGACTGCGTCTTCTGCCACTTCAACCCCCACGCTTTCTGCAAGCTCCTCCTGGATAAGGCGCAGTTCGGATTGGGACGGAAGCTTGAACTCCAGGACGGTGAAAAAATTTCCGATTTCCCGGGGCAGGTTGACAGGTGGCCCCACCATTGCAAATGAGCAACCCGAGGCCTTCCAGATGGGAATGCTGTTCTGGATCTCCTGGATGATCTCCACTGATGTCACAAAGTGATGGAAGTTTTGTACGAAAAGAACTGTGTCGCTTCGCTCCCCTAACCATTTGACTGCACTTAGGGGGTCAACCAGATCATCCGTGACTCGGCCTGTTTCGCGTTCGGTTATGCCGCGCAGGCAGTCCCAGGAATAGGATTGCCAGTTCCCTGTTTTGAGGGTAGCGGTGGCCCTCAAAGGTTCGAGGGTTTCGATGTAAAAACCGGGGTAACCAGCCTTCAGGTAATTGTTTAAATCCATGTCATCCTCCTTTGTTTTAGGGTAAAAGAAAAAAAAGCTGCCCCGGCCTTTTCCGGAACAGCTTTTCTTTCTGTTTAATGGGACATCCGGAGAGCTTGCTCCTTAAATCCCCTTTATGAGACGTACTCTTCTACCTGGGAATAATCGAAATTCTCGACCTCTGACTCGGCATTATGTCTTTCGAGGTCAATCTTTTGGACCACGGGTCCACTTACCGGTATCACCCGGTAAAGCTTCAGATGAGTGCCATAATCCTGCCGCATCTGCCCGAGACCTGACACGGCCTCAGCCGAATCAGTGTAACCCAAAGGGTCGTCCGGTGATGCCACCATGAATCCGAGCCGGTGGTTAGGGTTACCGATGATGAACAAGGGCTTAATTCGTTCTTCCGAGATTTCCTTAATCAAGGCCTCGTTTTCCTTGTACTCATCGTTTTCATCTAAGAAATGTTTTGCGTTTGCTATGAAGCCCTCGGTGTCATAAAGGGCTGCGTCGTCGTGTTCAGTGTTCATGGCCTTCACATAATCTGACAGGGCCTGGATAGCCTTTTTAGGATCATCAAAGAAAACCACATGGTCGATGATGCCTCTTGATATGGTGATCAGGACTTGTTTCATTTGCTTTACCTCCTTTCTGTTTTTTGGTTTTGTGGTTCAGCGATTGTTCTTAGAGCACAATCATGTCAATCAGTCCCTCCACATGCCTTGCTGTTATGAAATCCTTGAAATAGTCCGGTCTCCCTGAGTTATTATTATCGCTTCTCAGATAATTGATGATGTTTCGCATGGCAGTGTCCAGGCCAATGCCTTTCTTTCGTGCTACTGCCACAAGTTTCTCCTGATGCCTTGTAGATATTATGTCCCAGTATTCCTGCATCGTTATTCCCTCCTTTTTGCACAAAAAAAACCTCCCAGGATTTGTCCCAAGAGGCCCATTGTGCGCTTTAATGATGGTTTGTGTTACATGACTTTTTCTGTGCTGTAAAACAGGCACCGATCACAGAAGCTGTTGTCCCTGCACGCTTCACAGATAAGCTTGCGGTCCACCTCTCTTCCTATCTGGAAGATCACTTCTTCAAGTGCTGTTGTCATGGGCAGGTCAAGCGCCCACGCAATGCGTCTCAGTGCCCCGCTGTAATCCTGGTTGAGCTCAGGGGTGTATGCCATAGTTCACCTCCTTTACTGGGTAAGGGTTAATGTCGATCAGTTCATAGACGTCCTGCCAATGTGCTTCGCACTCGGTACACTCCATCCCTTGAAGGGCCTTTCCTGCTTCTATCTCGATAAAACCTCCCTGAATCGATGAAGATCCGCAAAATGGGCAGGAAAGACCTTTTCCCTCACCGGACCACCCTTGGGCGATCCTGATTTTGTCGATATCGGCTGCCTTTTTCACCTCCCAGATTTCTTCAAGTTCGCAGTCGACCTCGATCCACCCATCGATTTCGATAGACCGCAGTTCTGACAGGGATACATATCCCCATTCCGCCATCTCGTAGTCATTGTTGAGGATGCAAAACCCCCACATAATATCTTTGCCGTCTGTCTCGCAGATATACCAGTCGCATCCGCCGATGAAGAAATGAAGAGGCACAAGCTTCTCTTTCAAGGGTACATTTTCTGTTTCATAGAGACGTGGCACCTTGTTCAGTCTCTCTTTTGTCGGTTCGTTCCACATATATCTCACCTCCTTTAAAACAAATGAGCCTCCATTAAAAAGAGGCTCATGTTTGGTTCTTGAAAACAAATCTTGAATGTCAGGCATACAGATCCGTCATATCGCCGCAGAAAGGACAGTACCTGTACCCGAAGTCGTTCCAGTCTTCGCTCTCTTTGATCAGATCAACCCTGTAAGTGTTTCCGCAGAGAGAACATGTATCGGCTTCATCATCCGGCTCTATCACTCTGTTTAATTCTGAATCTGTCATT
>CAZDLP010000085.1:0-2744 GCA_964506565.1 uncultured Planctomycetia bacterium | reverse complement strand
CAAGTCATTATGGGAGTTGAAGAGAGCTTTGCGCCGAGCGAATAGCGAGGAATAGGACGAAATGTCCAAGGAAGTGTCGAGAGCTCCGCGAGCGGCCGAACGAAGTTGAGTAAACGACAGCAAAGCGAGTGGCCGACCCACAGTCTCCTGGCGAGCTTAAAAAGCGAGCCGAGACGAAGGGCGCCAACTCCCACTCTCGGCACCAAGTCATAAGGAGGTAAATAATGAAGAAAAAAGTATTAGGTCTTGTAGGGGCTCTTGAGATAGAACTTAAAGGCACTGATGAGGTAGCGTTACTTCAACTGACAGGTCAGATTGATAGCTATACCGCGGAAGAGATTACCAAGATTATTAGCGCACATATGAACAATAGTAGTTTTAAGGTAATCGTGGACCTCACAGGCATTGATTATCTAGATAGCGCCGGACTTAGCTCGTTGATAAATGCTAAGACGAAGCTATCCAAAAGTGGCGGAGACCTCAGGCTTGTAGGATTAAAAGGAAAAGCAAAAAATGTCTTTGATCTAGCCGGCTTTACCCCTCTCTTTAGCAACTTTGACAGCCATGAAGAGGCATTCGAAGGGTTTTAACCACCTCCATCTGTTCATATTTTTTTCACTGACCCCAAAGACCGAACAAAGAGCGAAACAGTTTCCAAATCAATCGGGACACTGTTTTAAAATTATGAAGGAAACTGTTTCTATTCCAATAAGGACAGTGGATACCCACTGTCCTTATTAATTTAGTAACTGTTTCCCGAACAATTTGGAAACTGTTTCGGTTCTCTTGATTAATACTTTTAGAATTTTACACGAGTACCTACCATCACCTGCCTACCGGGAAGAATATTGCCCCTAACATCCCAATAGGCTGAATCAAACCAATTATCTATTATTAGAAACAGACTGCTATATTGATTTAGCTTATAATTAAAGGTAGACCCCATTATCAGATAGCTACTGTATCCTTTTCTGTTTTTATACAATAATCTTACGCTCTGGGTGCCAAAAGGCAACAGGATATCTACTTGCGAAGATACCTTATGGTCAGGCTGATTTAAGGCATATTTTGAAATATAATCCTGATTTTTCTCTATATCCGAATCTATATAAGCATAGCCTCCTTTAATGTGCAGCCATTCACATGGCTTGATATCCAGGCGTGCCTCCAGGCCCTCTGTCTTAACCTTCGCAATATTTGCTGCCTGGTAAAAATCTGCGTTTACATCTTCCTTGACCCAGTCAATAAGGTTATCTGAATCACGCCTGAAGATAGTGCAGCTTATCTTAATATCTTCATTATTATTGAGCAGTAAGTCCGCCCCCACCTCATAATTAAGGGCCCTTTCAGGTGAAAGGTGCTTATTTCCCCTATTCGAAGGGCTATCATAAAAAAGTTCCGTATAGTTGGGTGGCCTTGCTGACTTCGCGGCTACTGATCTGAATCTTAGATATTGAACCGGGCTGACATAAATACCGGCTTGCGGAAGAATCTCTGTGCTATAGTCCGAATAATCATCGATACGAATTGATACGTCATACCCAAATGAAATATTCTTATGGTTTTTTAGCACTACAGAATACGAGTTCCTACCTCGGGAATCTTTTCCTAGCCTGGTGCTGTTAATACTCTGCCTATTTATATCAACTGATGCCTTAAGAGATCCAAAGAGGTCAATATCCATCTCCGCCTCTGTCTGCAACCCTTCTACAATTGTCTTATGATGATTCAGATAATAATCCGGGTCCTCGATATCAAGCATATATTTATCGTGGTGCCTTCTATGGTATAACTTGGGACTTATCTTAAATCGATTTACACTTATCCGTGTATCCCAGTTTAGAAAAACCGTGTCGGTCCATTCCTTAGAATTATACGGGCCATAAAAATCAGCCGCGCCAAATTCCTTTTCACCATATCCCGCGAATAAATAACTCGATATCTTGTCTCCTTGTTCAAGAAGAGCCGAAGATGAAACAGAAAACTCTTTAAACTCTGTATCAAACCTCCATCCATCTGACGCCGATTCTTCTGCCGCAAAGTTTATACCGCCATTAGCCAATTTTCGTTCTAAATAGACCGAAAGCTCCCGAGTTGAATCTGTTCCATACATAAAAGAGGCCTCACACCCCGTACCAACAGGCTTAGCTGTAACAACATTAATAGCGCCGCCTATGGCTGCCTGGCTCCATATATCAGATGAGGGGCCTTGGGCCACCTCTATCTGCTTGATGGCGCATTTAGGCATAGCAAGATCGAGATTGTGGTGTGCTGTCTGTGGATCGTTCAGAGCAATGCCATTTATGGCTATTGTTGTCTGTTCATCGGTAGCGCCTCTTATGCTTAGGTCTGACTGTATGCCTAGGATTCCCCTGCGCGAGATATCTAGGCCCGCTTGCCTTTCAAGCAACTCTTCTATAGATAGCCCCGGATTTTGACGCGGCCTTAAGGTCACCATAGATTTTGTCAAGGTCTCATGCTCTTTAAAAGGCTCGTCCAAGGTAATAGTAATAGGATCCAGCTCTATATCACTGGCAAAGGCGGGGATTATGCCTAAGGCTAATAAAATATATAGGGAGAAAAAAACAGTGTTTAATAATTTTGATATAATTGAGAAAGGCCTCATTGCGGGTATTCTAATGCATCGGGTGGGATATTGTCAACCCAAAAATATTTTAGAGTTGACAATCTATTTTATCTTCAATACCATTATAGTGATGTCATCATGTTGAGGCGCGTTTTTG
>CAZDLP010000084.1:0-2749 GCA_964506565.1 uncultured Planctomycetia bacterium | reverse complement strand
AGCTTAAGATCTTTTAATGTAGCGTCCGTAGGAACTAACTTCTCCTTACATTTAGGGCATATAACCCTAACTAGTCTCTGCGCTAATACGCCTATTACAGCATCTGAGATGAGAAACGGTTCTATGCCCATATCAGCCAGCCTAGTTATCGCGCCACTAGCATCATTGGTATGAAGAGTTGAAAAGACCAGATGTCCGGTCAAAGCAGCCTGTGTAGCTATCTCCGCTGTCTCTGAATCCCTTATTTCACCTACCATGATAACATCCGGATCCTGTCTTAATATGCTACGCAGACCGGAGGCGAATGTAAGCTCTGCCTTAGGATTGACCTGAGTCTGTCTTATCATCGATATCTGATACTCGACAGGATCTTCAATAGTAATGATATTCTTCTCTTCAGAATTTATTGTATTAAGCGCCGCGTAAAGAGTCGTTGTCTTACCGCTTCCGGTAGGGCCCGTAACAAGCATGATGCCAAAAGGTTTTCTTATTATTTTGTCAAATGCTTTATGCATCTCAGGCCTCATGCCAAGCTCTGAAAGCCCCAATAAAAGACTAGTCTTATCAAGCAGCCTTATAACTATATTCTCGCCATAAACAGTCGGAAAACAAGAGACCCTCATGTCTATATCCTTGCCTTGCATCTTCATCATGATTCTTCCATCCTGGGGCTTTCTTCTCTCCGCGATATCCATCGACGCTAAAACTTTTACACGAGAGATAATAGCGGCTTCAAGATCCTTTGGCGGCTTAGGCACTTCATGAAGGATACCATCTACGCGATATCTTACCCTTAAGACCTTTTCATCAGGTTCAATATGTATATCGCTTGCCTTCTCTGTTACGGCCTGGATGATAATCATATTAACCAGTTTCACCACAGGCGCGTCTTCAGCCATCTTCGCCAGTTCTTTATCAGAAGCAGGTGCTACCGGAGCAGAACGTTTTACCTCATTCATCTGCTTTATCACTTCTTCCACCCCGCCGGAGGTGCCATAATACTGGTCCATAGCGTTCTTTATATCTGTCTCTGTAGCCAATACAGCATCTATCTCACATCCTGATTTCAATCTGACCTGGTCCATAGCGTTTATATCCTGTGGATCCGCCATAGCTACAGTCAAGGTCTGACCTATCTTAAACAGAGGTATAAGCTTATATCTCTGTGCGATAGATTCAGGAACAAGTTTTATAACATCTGCGTCAATAAGATAATCTGAAAGATCCATAAAAGGTATGCCAAGGCGCTCTGATATAACGCTGGCTATGTCCTTCTCTTTAACGATCCCCTTGCTTATAAGCACCTTATTAATGGGTAGCCCCTTATTCTTAGATTCCTCGCGCGCACTCTCAAACTGCTGCTTAGAGACTATACCCTTTTTAATCAAATCATCTATTACAAGCTGTATCTGTTCCATAAATCATAGCTCCTTTTAATCTACCTTTCCTCTTTCTCTTAAGTCCTTCGGCAATAGGATATTGAACCTGCACCCCTTTCCGGGTTTGCCTATTGCCCAGATCTTGCCGTTATGCGCACCTACTATCTCATTACATATAACAAGGCCAAGGCCTGTCCCTTTTGCTCCTTTTGCAGAGGCATCGAGACGCTCAAACTTATTAAATAGCTTCGATATATCCTTCTTTCTTATGCCAACACCGGAATCCTGTACGCTAATCAGAACATTTTTATCACGCTTCTTTACTGTTACGTCTATGCTGCCACCTTCGGCTGTAAACTTAAGCGCATTACTTAAAAGATTATTTATAACCTGCGTAATCTTATCGTGATCTGCCCATACCTTAGAATATGTTATTAAAAAATTTATCTTTATTTTTATTGATTTTTTTTCCGCGGCAGGTTTTATAAAATCCACACAATCAGTTATAAGCTTTTTGATATCCAGATAGGTTCTTTCCAGAGAGACCCTTCCTGCCTCAAACTTTGCAAGGTCAAGGAGTGAATCAAGCAACCTATCAAGCCTCTCTATATTCCTGCTGGCCATTTCAATAAGATGATTTTCTCTGCTATGAACGTCTCCGTCTATCCCCTCTGAAGCAAGTGATATAGAATCCTTGATTATAGCCAAGGGAGTCTTTAACTCATGAGATATATTTGATACAAAATCGAGCTTAAGACCGGCAAGCCTTTTTGCCTCCTCGTAAATAAGGGCGTTCTGTATGGCAAGGCCTGTCTGCTCAGAGACAAAGGTCAGGAGAGCTAAATCCTTATCATTAAAATCTAATTTAGCTTTCTTGTTGTTTACATTGATAACGCCTATAACCTTGCCCCCGACCTTAAAAGGTACGCTAAGCAATGAATTTGTCGCGTATTTCTTGCTCTTAGACTTGCTACGCTTCTTAAACCTGCTATCTCGTGAAATGTCTTTTACTAAAAGCGATTTCCCCTCCTTGGCTACCCAGCCGGAAACACTTTCCCCTATCTTAACCCTTGTCTGCTTTACAACATCAGAGTCCAGGCCGCTTGCCTTCTTTATGAAAAGCTCTTGCCTCTTCTCATCAACCAGCATAACCGAACCCACCTCAGTATCTAAAATATCTGAAATTCTTCCAAGTATCGTAGACACGCATTTCTCCGTATCCATGGAAGAATGAGCCTCTTTTGTGAGCTCAAATACAGTGACAAGCTTCGGATTAGATATGCCCTTATAATTCATTGTTTTTTCTTTCGCTTTTTGCCGCTAGATTCGCCCTTGTACATCCTAGATACCCTTATAGCGTTAGCAATATT
>CAZDLP010000083.1:0-2826 GCA_964506565.1 uncultured Planctomycetia bacterium | reverse complement strand
ATGCCGGGAAACCGCTTGTCAACATAAAACCGGCCGACGAGTACCTTGAGGATGAGGATCTGCTTGAGATGGTTAATGCCGGGCTTATACCAATGACCGTTGTTGACAATTATCTGGCTAAATTCTGGTCTCAGATTTTCAAAGAGATTTCCCTCTATCCCCACATTACGTTAGAGAGAGGGGGTAAGATCGCATGGATGATTCGCAAGAACAGCCCAAAGCTTAAAGAAGTCATTAACCAATTAGTAAAACTAAAAAGGAAAGGTACCCTGTTCGGAAATGTTTTGTTCAAACGTTATTTGCAGGACACGAAATGGGTCCGGAATTCCTTGGCAGATGAAGATCTGAAACGTTTCAATTCTGCCGCAGGCTATTTTAAGGAATATGGTAAAAGATATGATTTTGATTGGTTGGCAATCGCGTCGCTTGCCTACCAGGAATCTCGAATCGATCAGAGCAAGCTCAGTCCGGTCGGAGCAGTAGGCGTAATGCAACTTTTGCCAAGCACGGCCGCAGGGGACCCAGTTAACATCTCCAATATCGAGGAGATAGGGAACAATATCCACGCCGGCTCCAAATACCTCCGGTGGATATATGAAAATTACTTTGAAAAGGAGGATATGGATCACCTGAACAAGCTCTTTTTCACTGCTGCATCCTACAACGCCGGTCCGGTTCGGATCAAACAACTCCGGAGTGAAGCGTCCAAGATGGGGGTTGATCCCGACATCTGGTTTCGGAATGTGGAAGTGGTGGCGGCAAAGAGAATCGGACGCGAAACAGTGCAGTATGTGAGTAATATTTACAAGTATTATATTGTCTACCGGCTCATGACAGATGAACTTGCGAAAAAGAAGGGAAAGAATAAGGCTGTTTTAAGAGACCGATAAACTGGAAAGGCTCGCAGTCGTTTACCTGTTCAGGGGTTCGGATGATTTTCAAACGTCTTTATTGAAAAGTAAAGGCTTCTACTCTCCGGACAAACCTTTGATGAGCGGGTATAGGGGACGTACATCAAATTATAAGTTCAGTCATCCGAGAACGAATATGATTGAGACTTTACAATCCTCCTTCCCCTGCTGACGGCTTGGCTGATAGCCGTCCATCCGCCCTAACTGCGTAAAAGACCGCCGCCTGTGAGCTCCGGGCGCTTTTCTTGTCCAACGCCTTTATGTACAAATTCCCTATACCTGCGTCTGGCGATGGTCTCTTTATCCCCAAATAAGCGCAGTATGTAGTCAATATCTTGCCAGTCATTGTTTCGGTGCCCAAGGATCACGCTGTGCCCGCTATAGGGATGCCTGCCCAGGGCTCTGTAATATGATGTCCCCTATTTCCTCCCGAGGGGACTACCCTGAGCAGCGGCCTACAGTGCTCTCAAGGCAGAAGATCATAATCTTCGGTTGCCGTGTTGCCTGATCCCCCGCTGACGGCTGCAGCATAGCCAGCTGCCGTGTTACCTTCTCCCCCGCTGACGGTTGCATATGCGCCGCTCACTGTGTTGTAACAGCCAGCCACCAAACCTCCAACGCTTTCGTAATTGTGATAAGGGCCAATAACGAGATTATGAGAACCCGTTCTTTTTGTCTCTCCCTCATCCATGTTTTCGCGGCCTTCATTGTACCCAATAATCAAATTCCCCAGACCAATACCACCATCATTGGTTGCCCCGAAGCCGCTTCGGATATGGACGTTGACGCCCTTAAAAATAACCTCGGGGAGCAAAGCGCCATTGACCACATCCTCATTCACTGTTATGTATGGAGCGAGACTGATTAATTTATTGATCGCATCAACGTCTTGCAGTTCTTCAATGACAGGAACTATCTCTTCCTGAAGCGTTCCCAAATCGTCTTCAAGGTTCGCCACTTTACTCGTAGCCTCCTCAAAATCTACTATACTGACGGCAGTCTCCTCAAGCACGCCAATTCTAAGATCCCTATCTTCAGCTAAGACTTGAACCGAATCGACCCGCGCAACTGTACTCGCAAGATCCTCCGTGGTACTTGCAAGATCCTCCGTGGTACTTGCAAGATCTTTCGTGGTACTTGCAAGATCTTTCGTGGTACTTGCAAGATCTTTCGTGGTCTTCACAAGCTCATCATTAACAGTAGTGACTCTATCGGAGGTTAACTGGACATCTGTTTCCACGGTCCTCAGAAGACCTTCATTGCTGTCAACCAGCTGTCTCGTTTCGGCGTGAACAACTTGAATTTCAGAGATGTCCTGGGTAACCTTCGGTATCTGCTCGGTCTCGAGTACGGCGACTTGCCCCATTACTTGATCGACCTTATCATTTTCAAGAGAACTTAATTGTTGATTTAGGGTATTAAGCTGGTCCTGGAGTTGAATAATAGTTTCTTTAGCTTTGTTGAGATCTTCTTTTTGGGCGTCTATCTCGCTTTGAGGCACATTATTCCATGATACAGGACTTTCCGAACGCAGGCACTGATCAAGATTACTTACCAGGCGCATATTACCGGAATTCTTTTTTACGCAGGCATTCATCATCTCGGCCTGACACACCACGCCATACAAGAAGGTAAAACAAATTGCAGATATTGACACAAAAATAGACCTTTTAAAAACTATTCTCTTTGATAACATATCAGTCCCTCCCTCATATTCTTTGATTAAGATTATCCGGCCTTACTTGGTTCTCCGGCCGGAAATGCTTGGCTATTGACTTTCCAGGTCCTTTGATGATCGGAGCACTCCTTCCGGCTGGACATCATCCCCCTCCGGCCTTGTCGTCCTTCACCTTGTTCCAGACACATCACTTCCGGAAAATGCCCTGACCATCGGCAACAGCTTTGAAACGGGGTT
>CAZDLP010000082.1:0-2846 GCA_964506565.1 uncultured Planctomycetia bacterium | reverse complement strand
GTGAGTTTTTCAAATCTTTACAATCCTCAAACTCCTTCCCTTTTTGAAATGGGTACATTAGTAATTGACGGAAGACAAATTACTTTTACAATGAAGGTTCAGGATCGGCAAGCACACAAAAAGATAGCGGAAAAAAGCTGTATGTATCTATTGTATGCGGAGGTTACTGGCCGCCAGGAAAAAGATATTAAATTTGAGATTGTAGCTGCGGTAACTTCTGGTACTGCAGGTAGGTTGCGCCTTGGGAAGCGAGGTATCTTTTTTACCATAGACGGCCGGGAGTGGGATGCACAAATAGTAGATATTGTGGAAAACCCCATTAGTATTAGTGAGTCAGTGAGAGCGCCCTTCCAGCAATTTACAAGTTTCATAAGAAAACAAGTAGATAAATTCACTAAATCCGGCGAGGGTAAGTTAGAGAAAAGTTTTACTGCCCCTAGCGCGTCAGGCACGACTCGCGATCTTTTGTTGGGTGGAGGCATAGCTATTGCGGCTCTTGGATCATCCTTTGCTTATATTACCAAGGCTCTCTCCCAAGTAAAACCAACACATATTCTAGTTGCATTAGTGGGAATAGCGGTCGTTATTTTATTACCGGGCATAATTATGGGTTTTATCAAGATACGCAAAAGGGATATGAGTGTCCTCCTGGAAGCCTCGGGTTGGGCAGTGAATGTTCATATGCGGCTCTCTGCTACGTTGGGGCGACTCTTTACTCGCGTACCATATCTACCTAAAGATGCGCGTAAGGAACGGAGAGATGTGGTAACACAGTTCGTAAAAGGGTTCGGTTACACCCCATCGCGTTCAAGTAAGCTGCCTATAGCAATATTGATCATCTTACTTATCGCACTTGGTTTAATACTGGCTCTGGTTACATTCCCAGGATTGAAGCCTTCATCCTGACATTTTTAAATAGAGACTTTATAATTTCCTTATCCTTAGGGGGAACAGAGATTTATCAGTTTGAGTTTTCCGAGCGAGGCCAATCTCAAGATCTATCTCTTTACCTCTGAATAGCCCACTATTTAATCGCTCGCATTTAATCGCTATATCGTCAGGATACCTCAAGAATTACAGGCTATTTCCTTGATAATGGACAGCGATTAAATGAAACTATCGGATATTTCAGGAAGGCCTATCTCTCTTTATCTCCGTACGCCTCGGATTGTATTTGTAGAGTATTTTTAGATTGCTAAAATTTGCCGAAAGGGTTAGTATAAACGTTACAATTACCATAATAAGGGATTTTTTTATATATAGGCCAAAATGGGTGAGCAGAGAACACGTTTAATCTGGAAAAAACACAACATAATGAATATAGCTATTAACGGAGATAAAAGAAGGAGCACAACACTATGCGCGTATTTTTAATTAACATTCGTGATCCTCAATTTTTTACAGTTGCGAAAGGGCCACGCGCAAAAAATGGGAATAGTCGAATTATTAGTTCGCCGCCTATTGGAATCATGGTCCTTTCCGCTGTGCTCAAGCGAGCTGGCCACGAGTGTATTATGTTTGATCAAGCTAATCCTGAAACACCAAACGAAGTAATTGTTGCGCGAATACAAAAAGAAAAACCAGACCTTGTGGGCTTAAGCTTCTTGAGCTTAACTAGTTATCCATATGCGAAGGACCTTGCGCGACAAGTGCGAGCTGCTAATATAAAGGTGCCGTTAGCGTTCGGAGGAGCTTTTGCTACCATCAGCGCTAATTTAATCAAGATTCAGTGTCCTGAGGTTGACTTTATTTGTCGTGGTGATGGTGAGCAGCTTATCCTTGATCTCATAGAGCATCTAGATAACCCCTCAGAGGTTAATGGGGTAACGTGGGCAAGTAATGGTCAAATAGTGCATAACCCAGACCGTGCGATAGATAATAACCTTGATCAGTGGCCATTCCCGGATCGCGAAAGCTTACCCTTGGAATTTGTCGAAGCTATGCCGCTTGATGTGCCTGTGGTTCTATCAAAAAAACGCTTTACAGTTATGCAAACTTCCCGTGGATGCCCGCAGTCGTGTGTGTTTTGCAATATTCCAATGATAAGTAAGAGAAAGTGGAGGGCTCGCAGCTCAGAACACGTTATTAACGAATTGAAGCATTTGCAGAGACTTGGCTATGGCGCTGTCTATTTTGTTGATGATAATTTTCTTTTACAGCCTAAACGTATCAAGGAAATCTGTAAAGGTATGATTGACAACAACATTACTATTGAATGGGGTTGTGAGGGACGAGTTGACTCAACAGCGCAGCATCTTTTTTTAACCATGGCTAAAGCGCACTGTAAAATGCTAATGTTTGGCATAGAGAGCGGCAGCCAGAAGATTCTTGAAAGATTGAGTAAAAAACACACTTTGGCTGAAATCAAGCAAGCCGTAAGTGACGCTAAACAGGCAGGAATTAAACTTGTGCATGGTTTTTTTGTTGTTGGCTGCCCAGGCGAAGATAGTGAAGATATGAAAGCGACATTTGATTTCGCATCAAAACTCAAGATTGACACTTTTAATTTTAATCGGCTATGTGTCTACTACAATACACCGCTTTGGCGAGAATATGTAAAGAGAAGCCTAGTAAGTGACGAGACTGATTGGTATAAACTTTTCAAGTGTTCAGAGATTGATCCTACCTGTCTTTCTGGTGAAGTAATTAACCAGGTGCGCATGGTTGGCATGCGCCGGCTCTTTCTTTATAAGGTAATGCACTACCCATTTCAAACACTACGATTATTGGGTCGCTTTGTTCGTAACATGTCGCTTCGCGACATTCTATATATTCTTATCAAACCTTTTTTGGGAAACAAGCGTGGGTCTACAAAAGCGGAGTTAGCATCACAAGAAGTTTAAAGA
>CAZDLP010000081.1:0-2919 GCA_964506565.1 uncultured Planctomycetia bacterium | reverse complement strand
ATTTATATATTATAGTAATTATTTACTTGCAAGTTGCAATTTTTATGATATAATCTATGATTACCTGTGTACCGTAAGGCTTTATTTGTAAAGTTTTGAGTTGATAGCTTTTTGGTAGCAGGATTGCAGTTTAGTTATCTGTTTTTTTTGTACTATTTCGAACTTAAAAGGAGGAATTAAATTGGTTACTGATTTAATGAAACAGCTTTTAGAAGCAGGGGTCCATTTCGGGCATCAGACTAAGAGATGGAATCCAAAGATGGCGCAATTCATATTTGGGCAACGCAATGGTATCTATATAATCAACCTGGAGAAGACAGCTGCCAGACTTGAAGAAGCCCGTGATTTTTTAAGAGACGTAGCCTCCAAGGGGAGCTCTGTCCTGTTTGTAGGTACCAAGAAACAGGCCAAAGACGCAGTTATAGAGGAATCTCAGCGGTGCAATATGTTCTCAGTGACAGAGAGATGGCTCGGCGGGCTTATGACCAATTTTAGTACAATACGAGCTAGTGTCAAGAGAATGAAAGATCTGGAAAAGATGAAGGAAGACGGAAGCGTAGACGTGCTTACCAAGAAAGAGAGAGCAGGCCTTGATAAAGAATGGGCAAAATTGCATAAAAACCTCGCCGGTGTGGCAGAGATGCAGAAATTACCGGGTGTTGTTGTTATAGTTGATCCAAAAAAAGAAGATACAGCAGCTAAAGAGGCAACAAAGCTAAATATTCCTATTGTGGCATTGATAGACACAAATTCTGACCCTGATGCAATCGATTATCCTATACCGGGAAATGACGATGCTATAAGGGCGATAAAACTCGTCCTTTCTACTTTGGCAGACGGTGTTTTAGAGGGGCGGAAGCAATTCGCGGAAGGCAAGAGCGAGGCAAAAGAGTAATAAAAAATTTTAAAATATAATTTAAGAGAGGAATACACAAGAGATGTTAGACAAGGTTAAAGAGTTACGAGAAAAGACGAATGCCGGTGTAATGAATTGCAAGATAGCGTTAAAAGAAGCGAATGGCGATATAGAGAAGGCTATTGATATACTTCGCAAAAAAGGCGTAAGCCTTGCGAGTAAGAAATCATCCCGCACAGCAAAAGAGGGCATGATAACTTCGTATATTCATATGAATAATAAGATAGGTGTACTGCTTGAGCTAAATTGCGAAACCGATTTTGTAGCACGCAACGACGAGTTTGTAAAATTCGCTAAAGAGCTTACTATGCAGATAGCGGCGGCTAATCCAACTTATATTACAAAGGATGAGGTTACGCCTGAAGATCTCGCAAGGGAGAGAGAGATTATAAAAGAGCAGAACAAGAATAAGCCTGAGCATGCCTTGGAAAAGATAATGGAAGGCAAATTAAAAAGCTATTACCAGGATATATGCCTTCTTGATCAGCCGTATATAAAGGATCCAAAGGTATCTATCAGCGATCTCTTGACAGGGGTAATAGCCAAGACAGGTGAGAATATAGTTATAACCAGGTTTACACGTTACCAGTTGGGCGAAACTGCATGAAAAAAACCGCAACAAGACTCCTCAAGAAGCCGGCATACAAAAGAATTGTCTTAAAATTAAGTGGCGAGTCACTACAGGGCAAGAGCGGTTATGGCATTGATATCATGGTTGCTCGATCGATAGCTTCACAGATTAAGCAGATACATAATATGTATGTGGAGATAGCCATTGTAATAGGTGGCGGCAATATACTCCGAGGAGCAGAAGCGGCAAAAAATGGTACAGATAAGTCCACAGCTGATTATATGGGTATGCTTGCCACGGCAATAAACGGTATGGCGCTTCAGGACGCGCTTGAGAAAGAAGGCGTCTTTACGCGTCTGCAGACAGCTATAGAGATGAGGCAGATCGCCGAGCCATATATCAGGAGAAGGGCGATACGCCATCTTGAGAAGAAAAGGGTGGTTATCTTTGTTTGCGGCATAGGAAATCCCTATTTCACAACTGATACCACAGCTGCGTTAAGAGCGGCGGAGATCGGCGCGGATATTCTCCTAAAAGCTACTAAGGTAGATGGCATATATTCCGCGGATCCATTTAAAGATAAATATGCCAAACGATATAAGAGTTTACGATACATAGATCTTTTAAATAGGCAGCTTAAGGTGATGGACGCTACTGCCGTGAGCCTGTGCATGGATAATGATATCCCTATTGTAGTCTTTGATCTATTCCGCAAAGGAAATTTAAAAAGGGCTGTAGAGGGAAAGAATATAGGCACTATAGTAAGAGGGGGTAAAATAAAATGAATTCGATACAAGACGTAATGCGCAATACAGAGGAAAGAATGAAGAAGGTTGTTGAGGCGACAAAGAGGGAGTTTGCCTCTGTGCGAACCGGAAGGGCATCTACATCGCTAGTTGAGGGTATGCACGTAGATTATTATGGAACGCAGACACCTCTTAAGCAGCTTGCCAATATATCCGCTCCGGATGTAAAACTTATAGTAATACAGCCATGGGACCCTTCAAGTCTTGGCGAGATAGAAAAGGCTGTTCAGCAGTCCAATATAGGTGCTATGCCTACAAATGACGGTAAGGTGATTCGCATAAGCATACCACCTCTTTCAGAAGAGAGACGTGAAGAGCTAATAAAGATAACCAAGAAGATGGCAGAGGACGGTCGCGTTTCAATAAGAACTGTACGTCGCGATGCAAATGAGCACGCAAAGAAGCTTGAGAAAGATAAGCTCGCGACAGAGGATGAGCTCTTTAAATCGCACGATGATATACAGAAGACCACAGATAAATATATCAAAGAGATAGATTCGATCCTAGAGACAAAGGATAAGGAGTTGCTGGAGGTATAAGTAAAAAAATTGCCCCGCTAACTCAGTTGGCAGAGTAACGCCCTTTTAAGGCGTGAGTCGTTGGTTCGAATCCAACGCGGGGTACCA
>CAZDLP010000080.1:0-3057 GCA_964506565.1 uncultured Planctomycetia bacterium | reverse complement strand
TCGCCCTTGTTGTCCAGGATGAGTACGGGATAAGAATCGATGAGGATGATTACCCTAAACTGACAACGGTTCGGTTTATTGCCGAATATGTGCAAGAAAGGATGTAGGTACTAGGTTTAAGGGTTCCCCGCCCAGCGGGATCTTCGACAGGATTCAAGCCCGCCTGCCTCGCGTTGCGAAGCATTGCGGGCAGGGGTTCAAGGTTGAGAAATCAAGGATTGCTTTTCTGTAGCCTATAGTTGATCAAACAGACAACGAGAGCGCAACTCCGTAAGCTTGGAGAGCAAGAAATGGATTTACAAAAAAAAAGAGATGCCAACAGAGAACAAGACCCATCCGGGAAAAGATGGAAATTCTCCGACATCATAGCAGACCCTGAAACGGGAAAGAGATGGCAAAAGGTCCGTGAATATTTTTTCTTGCGTGAATCGACCTATGATATGACCAACCGGTGCAATATCCGATGTGAGGGATGCTATTATTATGAAGGTGAAAAGCAGTTTGCCAAAGAGAATAGAGACCGGGCGGCATGGCATACGCTTATGGAGCAGGAAAAATCAAGAGGCATCACCTATGTTGTTCTCGCAGGCGCGGAACCATCCTTAGTCCCGGAACTGTGTGAAGTCTGCTTTGGGGTGATCCCTTTAGGCGCCATTGCATCCAATGGCCTCAGACGCATACCGGGTTCTGTCGGCTACAAGATCCACATCTCGGTCTGGGGGAACGATGAAACAAGCCTCAGGATCAGAGGGGCCAGGGGGATGCTGCTCAAACAGATAGAAAACTATAAGGACGATGAGCGGGCGGTATTTGTATATACCTTTACCAGTGGCAATATTGATGAAGTTCACGAGGTGATAGAGCTTTTCGCAAAACATGGATGCAAGGTAACTTTCAATATCTTCTCCGCGCCTGTTGGCTATAACGGTCCCCTCCGTCATACTGAAAAATCCCTTATGCAGACCCGGAAGACCCTTACGGACCTCCTCTCGGCATATCCTGAAAACGTGCTTTTTTCCCCCTATAATATCGTTGCCCATACCCACACCCATGGACTTCATGATCTTTACGCCTGCTCATATCCCAGAATGAATCCCTCCCAGACCATTGGTCTGGGTCGATCTTTCAGGCAATATCGAACCGATCTTACATGGGACAGGGATGTTGCCTGCTGCGTGCCGGATACGGACTGTAACGACTGCAGGCATTACGCGGCTGGAAGCGCAGTTGTTACCGCAAGATTATTCCGCCATGCAACTGAGCCCGATGAATTCAAATCCTGGCTTGACTATGTGGACAACTATCTTTCTGTGTGGGTCATGGGATATGAAAAAGGTGAAAACCTGATCGATCATCTGGTTGCGCCCCCGGGCCACGGTATTTTTCGTTGATGACCGGGCTTAGGAGCATTGCATAACGTCCCGGGCAAACCGGGTCTCCAAGGAGTTTTGTAGATGAAGACAGTTAGCTCATTATTGGATGAAGAGTGGCATAAACGCTATAGATCCATCTCGAAATTGAATATCAGGAGTTCAATATATGATGTGACAAATCGATGCAATCTCCGCTGCAAAGGCTGCTTCTTTTTTTCCTCTGATGAAGACAAGGTGGCAAAAGAGGAGATGGATCTGAAAAAATGGGAAGCGTTTATTGACAGGGAAAAGGAGCGGGGTGTAAATCTCGCCATCCTGATTGGTGGAGAGCCCACCATCTGCCTTGACAGGGTGGAGGCCTTCTATAACCGATTGTCCACATTTTGTGCGACAAACGGCCTGATCAAGGTGCCGAGGGATAGGTTTCCCCATATGATGATCGGCATCTCCCTTTGGGGCGATGAAGAAGACGAGAAGCTCCTCAGGGGAAAGGACACTTTCTCCATATCAAGCAGGAATTATGAAGGCGATCCTCATGCCTACTACCTCTATACCATTACCCCCAAACAGATCGGAAAGACGGAGCGGATTGTAGCCAGGATCAGAGACGTCGGCCTGAAGGTCCATATGCAATTACTCTCAAATGATGAAGGGGTTGAGGAATTTTTTTGGACAGATGAGGAACTGAGAGATATCCGGGCTGAAATGGACGATATGCTCGATAGATATCCGGATGCGGTTATATCCTCCAGGTATTATCACAAAATTATTACCACCGGAAAGATGTTCGACCGCCAGTTTGGCTGGGAGGAGTGCCCCTCAGTGACCGAACCCATAGACCACAGGGATCCCGGACCGAGACGTCTGATCGGCTTTATCCGCTGGGCGTCGGATCTAAAGACAATGCATCGGTGCTGTACCTCCGAAACGCGAGATTGCTCAACTTGCAAGGATGGGGCCGCCCACATGAGCTGGGTAATGGTAAACAAGAGGGCGCACATACGTTCCGAACAGGACCTCAAAAACTGGATTGAGGTCTACGAAATGTTCGCGAAACTTTATCAATTTATCCCATGGTAACCGTTGGGATTGAAGATTGTTGATTGTCGATTGAAAAGCAGCACGAAAACAGAAAATCAGAGGCTAACAGCATTTTTTTGAGGGCTATGATATTCAGTAACCGTTCACGGGTTCAAAGGTTCAGGGTTCAAAGGTTAGATAACCAACAGCATTTTCAACAAAAGCTATTTGTTCACCGCAAAGCCGCAGAGGTCGCAGAGGGTTACATTTTTATTGTTTTCCGGTGAGCGGCCGGAAAACAATAAAAACCGATTTTTTGATCTATGTGGCATTGTCAGGGCAACACGCTCTGCAATTTACCTAAGATTCTAACTTATTTTAAGAAAAGTGCTCTTTTTCTTTGCCGTCCTCTCAACGGCAAAGAAAACAAAAAACAACTCTGCGTCCTTTGCGTCTGCGGTGAAAACAACCTGATATCAAAGCTGCCCTGTCTTGACTAACTGTACAGATCAAAATTTTTCTCACCCGAAGTTTCTCTGACAGGCAGGATTACCAGTATTACCGGAGAGTGACTACAGGGCTTCTGTTTTTCTCTGTGTACTCTGTGTGCTCTGTGAGAAAAAAGGCGGCTTTTAGAGTCAAAACTATGCCCAAGAATTCGAGA
>CAZDLP010000079.1:0-3160 GCA_964506565.1 uncultured Planctomycetia bacterium | reverse complement strand
GAGCCATTTATAACAATCAGCCGAAACTGAATAGTTCGGGTCTGATTAACACTCAAACCCCACAAGTCTAATCGGCTTGTGGGGGTTTTGATTTAAAGAAGATATGAAAAATAAGAATGTTTATATAGTTGCTGGACCTAACGGTTCAGGTAAAACAATATTTGCTAGAACGTTTTTACCTGAATATGCAAAATGCGATAGATTTATTAATGCTGATCTTATCGCAACAGGACTATCTCCATTTTCTCCTGAGCAAGTTGCTATTAAGTCAGGCAAGCTAGTATTAGAGCAAATAAAGGAATATTCAAATAATGGCGTTGATTTTGGCTTTGAAACAACAATGTCAGGTGTGACATATCTTAAGTATTTTGAAATGTTGAAAGAAAAAGGATATAAAATCCATATTTTCTTTTTGTGGATTCCAAGTTCGCAACTTGCGATAGCTCGTGTTAAAGATCGTGTGGCGCAAGGTGGACATAATGTGCCGATTGCAGATATAAAAAGGAGATTTGAACGAAGCACAAAAAAGTTTTTTAAGCAATATCATATATTAGCTGATAAATGGATCTTGTTTAACAACGCTGAATCTAAGCCAAGGATTATTGCGAAAAAACAAAATGCTCATATAGATGTTGTTAATCAATGCTTGTTTGGGAAGATTACGAAGAAAATTGGAGTAGAATTATGAAAAAGAGAATGACGATACTTGACAAAGCCGAAACTGCTATGAAGAAAGCTATCAAGAAGGTCGTTGCCCAGCACAAAAAAGACGGCCGTCTGCTTGCAGTGTGGGAGAATGGAAAAGTTAAGAAAGTAGCGGCGAAATAGGAGCGAAGGAGGCGAGTCCCCCTGCTAATTTGCAGAGCAAATTAAAGCGCTGGGGACGGCGAAAAGGCTGTTTATGCAACTGTTGCTTGCAACCGTGAATCATATTTGGTATAATTACATCAATAGTTCAATGTTCATTAAGAATAGGGAGCCATTTCAATTAACCTCTTGTAATTAAATAAAAAAGGAGGAAGTGTTGGCAAAAGATAATTATTCATATCAAAAACGTCAGAAGGAAATGGACAAGAAAAAGAAAAAAGAAGCAAAGAAACAGAGTAAGCTAGATGTAAAAAACATGCAGGACAAAGTGGATTCAGAGCAGACTTCGGAGTAAGGACTAAAATCTTTACCAAAAACTAAAGGGAGGGATAGTATGGGATATCAATCAGGTAGCGATGGTGGATACGGCCAAGGCCCGCGGGAAATGCACAAGGCGACTTGCGAAGAATGCAAGAAGGAATGCGAAGTTCCTTTTAAACCTAGCGGAGACCGTCCCGTATACTGCAAGGATTGCTTTTCAAAGCGCAAGAACGAAAATCGTTAAAAGTGAGTCGAGTGGCGAAATGAAAAGGAGGAGCAACCATGGGTGATAAAGGCCAGAAAGATAAGAATAAACACAACAAACAAGTAAACGAAGCAAAAAACAAAAAAAACGAGACAAAGAATAAAAAATAAGAATAAATACATTAGGATGATATCAATGCTCTAAACTCAGCTTCCGGGTGTCGAAATGTGTCAGATACGCGGAGCCATGGTTCGACGCACAAAAAGACCTCTCTTATGATATAATATATGAGGTCTTTTTGTTTGCTCACCATGACCCTGAGCAAGCGACCCTTCAATAAGTTTATTGCAGATCGCGCCGAAGCGACCGAGGTCAATCTCAAGTTCTATCTCTTTATCTCCGTATGCTTTGGATTATATTTGTAGAGTATTTTCAGCTTGCTAAAATTTGTCGAAAGGGATAGTATAAACGTTACAATTAGCATAATTAGAGGCTTTTTTATAGATAGAGTAAAATGGCATCGGAAGTATTAACTAAGGAGGTTTTTTATGTCTGAATTGATATTTAAAAATTACGGTAAAAGCTATCAACTTAGAATTCAAGACGCGCAGGATTTGGAGAAGATACAAGTTCTTGGTGAAACGCACTGGGCAGCTACCAGTATCCCAATCAGCAGTCTTAACTGCGATCCTGTATTTATTTCTTGTGTAGATACTGATCAAAACGGTCGCATTAGAATTCATGAGGTCAAGGAGGCACAGGCTTGGTTGTTTCGATTTCTTGCCAATCGTAGCCATTTGTCCGAAGGTAGCGATGTCTTAAATTTAAGCGACATCGATACCAGTCATCCCGAAGGTCAAAGATTGCGCAAAGTAGCAGAGCTTATCTTAACTAATCTCAATTCACCGGGTGCCAAGAAAATTAGTCTGGCTCAGGTACGTGACGTGCAAAGCATTATGGCTAGTGCAACGAATAACGGCGATGGTATTATTCCTCCGGAAGCCACATCCGACTCCGATTTAGCTCAATTCATTATTTCGGTTATAGAGACTGTTGGCTCTATTCTTGATGCCAGCGGTAAGGCAGGGATTAATCAAGAGCAGCTTGAGATGTTTTTTCATGAGACAGAAGCATATCTTGCATGGAAAGCGAAAGGCGAAATTCCTAAAGGAGATAACACTACAGAGGTTATGCCCTGGGGAAGGGAAACACCGCAAGCTTATGAGTTGATGGCCGGCTTAGAGGAGAAGATCGAGCAGTATTTTGCACAGTGTGCAATGGTCAGGCTCGATGAGAGGACAGCGCATCAGATGCAGCTTCGCCAGAAGGAGCTCGAAGAAATCGATTTTACGGATAAATCAATAATGGAAGCTCGCATTAAGGATGCCCCATTGGCGACGCCTAACCCAAAAGGTATCCTGGAGCTAGAGGCAACGATCAACCCCTTATATGCTAAGCGCTTATTTGACCTTAACGAGAAGGTTCTAAAGCGCGCTCTTGGAGGACCAGTCAAGCAGCTTACTCAAAAACAGTGGGAAAAGGTAAAAAATGTCTTTGCCTCATACCAAGCGTGGTTAAAAAACAAGCAGGGAGCCAAGGTTGAAAAACTGAACGCGGATAGACTGTGTACCTATCTTAATGGACCCTACAGGAAACAGGTGAGTGAACTTATTGCAAAAGATCTGGCTGTGGCTGACGATTTAAACCAAATGCATAATCTGGAAAAGTTAATCCTTTACCAAAGATGGTTGATGGAGTTGGCAAATAATTTCGTGAGTTTTTCAAATCTTTACAATCCTCAAACTCCTTCCCTTTTTGAAATGGGTA
>CAZDLP010000078.1:0-3169 GCA_964506565.1 uncultured Planctomycetia bacterium | reverse complement strand
TGACCACCTGTCCCGACCACGCGCGCATGAGACGCTCCCGTGTGGCAGGTATGGCTGCGCCCGGTTCACCCACGGAGAGGACAATCGGCACCCCGCCCATAGGGGGAAACGGGGTCTGTGCCTTTGCCGCTGTCTCTGCGAGGTAAAGGAGAAATGAGGCTGTTCCACACACCAGTTTTGGCTTCAAATGGTGAATGACGCGGATCTTTTCCTCGGTGGTATACCGGGAGGCCCGAACCACCAGTGCGCCCATTGCCTCCCAGCTGTCCACGGCAGCGGTCGGGCCAAGCAGGCCGTCCGTCGGGCCAAGAAGCACAGCCAAATCCCCATGAGACAGAAAGGGGTTCCGCTGAAAACGCTGGCAGACATACAACCAATCTCGATCGGTATATACCCGGACCACCGGCCGGCCGGTGGTGCCGGAGGTGGTGAAGTATTTGGACAAGCGCGAAGGGTCTACGCCAAGGCAACTCCCAAAAGGAGGGTTTTCCTCCTGGTCTATCTGCAATTCGACCTTGGTGCAGAAAGGGATCTTGGATAGGTCTGAGAAAGTCCGGATATCATCGGGGGTAAGACCAGCGTTGTCGAGTTTTCTGCGCCAGAAAGGCGTATTTTCGTAGCATTGACTGACCTGGGCCATTAACCGCTCGGTTTGAAGCCCCCTGACCGCATCTTCCGGCAATCGCTCAAGGTTTGGATCCAGGACGGTGTAATTGGGTAACATGGATCACCTCATTTTCCAAGTGCTGTTGATTTCCCCTTCTTCATGGATCAGACATTTTCTGTTATTCATAGACGCTTTACCTCCTTGGTGGAAAGGGTCATCTTACCGCTAACACAACGAATCAGAGTATGTCTTAGCCAGTTGGCGTCGTCCCGGTTCGGGTATTCGGTCTTGCGGAGGAGGCTGGCCATGGGAGCGCGGCTCTCCTTTCGAAAAAGTGCCGAACGCAGATAGATCTCCACGGCATCGAAGATGGCTTTGACCTCCGATACCCGCATGATTTCCCGGGGGTTTGTGGCATAGAGAGCGGGCAGATATTTTCTCCGGATCCTCTCCAGGTGGCTGAGTCCCCGTTCCAGTTTGGGATCGTTGGTATAGGGGGGACCGTATTCCGAGGCGATCTGACGGGCCTTGTCCTCCAGTTCGATCCAGTTGTACCCCTGCCGGGGTTTTACTTTTGTAGCCCCGAAGATGCGATCCTTTTCCGCCTGTACCTGTTCGGGATCGATCTTTTTGAGACGGGTCTCTTTCGCGTATCGGGCCGCGTTTTTCCCGCCACGGGCCCCGAACACAAAGGCCCCACCGCTGCTGTGACGCCAGCTTCCACCGGTGAGATCGCCGCCGCAATAGAGGCCTTCCAAACTGGCCTTTGAATCGGGATCCATATGAATCCCGGCCTGGTTGTTGTGGAGATAGGGTGGATGCCACTCGAATTCCACCGGGCCTTTTCGAAAATCTTCCTCCCTTTCTTTCATCCAGAGGAAGTAGCCGGGGCTGGTGGATTCATTTTCAAGTGCCCACAGAAACCGCTGCATCTCCCCCTTTTCTTCCGGATAGCCATCCAAGGAAGAAGCATCATAATAGTCAGGGCCGAGGGTGTCATATCCAAAGTTCATGGTTCGTTTGTATCCAATGCCGGACAGACTGATCTCCTCACCGGGCTCAGGCATGAACGGTTTTCCAAAGCCATCCACCGGCCGCAACAGACCCATGGCCGGGCCTACCCCCCAGTGGCTGAAGTCCTTCCAGATGGTGGTATATTTGGCGAATTCCATATTGACCAGATCGGCCCCGGCCCGGTAGGCCATGACAATCCCTTCCCCGCAGTTGGTGGGGCAACCGCACTCGATGAACCGGGTCGGGGCGTACATTGAATCCTTGTGCCTGCCCAGTCGATAGGACCCGCCCGTGGTCAAGATCACCGCTTTCGCGCGGCAGACGATGATCTGACCGGTACGTGTTCTCAGACCCACTGCCCCGGCAACATCATTGCCGACTTCACCCTCGGCATTCAGCAGGCCTATGGCTGCCGTCCTGTTCAGGACAGTCACATTGGGGAAGCTCATCACTTTTTTGGCCAGGGTCGGTTTCATGTTGTGCCAAACCGTGGGGCCGGGTCCCCAGATCACCGGGGTTCCCGGGCAGATATCGGGCGCAGGTTTGAAGGTAAACGAACCATCTTCGTTTCTGACGCTGATCCCGTAGCTTTCCAAATCGAGGACCCTATCCATAGTGTCCCTGGCAAATTCATAGGACACATCCTCATCACAGATCCCGGCGGCGAATTTCACATTGAGCTTGGCAAACTCACCGAAATCGAAATTGTGGTCGGGATGTATGAGCGGGATTCGATGGAGTCCGGTGGCCCCGTTTCCGCTACGCCTTAGATCCGCTTTCTCGAATAACACAACCTCAGCCCCTGCTTCTGCCGCCTTTATGGCCGCAAAGCAGCCGGCCAGTCCACCCCCAAGCACCAGGACATCGGTAGTAATATTTTCATCATTTTTGCTCATATGTCCAACCTCCCTTGCGCCAATAGAATTACAGACAGGCCAGCGGCAAGTCCATGGTAAGAACGCCCTCAACCGGGCAGTCATAGAGACAGGAGCCACAATACCAGCATTCTTCCGGATACGCCACCGTCAACAGATGACTGTCCTTGTCGAACTCAAAAATATCCGAAGGGCACACTTCGTAGCAGGTGCCACAGCCAATGCATTTGGCATGATTGATATGAATACCTCCTCGATATTGTACTCGATTCATGACTACTTTCCTCCTGTGCATGGTCGCATGAGCCTACCCTGATTTAAGCCACAGGTCTGAACATACGAGTAAGGGAAAAGGGTATGTTGTACACGCGAAGCGCGTTGCCTCCCAGGATGAGATTCAGGTCGTCCTGTGAGATGTTCAGCCTGCTCACCTGTTTCAGGCTCCAGCCCATCACGTCCACCTGATGGGTGACGATCCCCTGTTTTCGAATCTGAACCGCATAAGTCTGGGGTTCACACCCCAACTGAGTATGGATGGGAATGCTGGCCCCCCAGTCTGTTCCCCACATGAGTTTCTCAGGCCCGACGTTGGGGTCCAGCAGGGCTTTATAGTAGAGCTCGGTCCAGTAAAGACCGGTTTCCAGATAGACATTGTCGTGGTTGGCGGCCACCT
>CAZDLP010000077.1:0-3318 GCA_964506565.1 uncultured Planctomycetia bacterium | reverse complement strand
ATGCCGACTCTTGTAGAAGAGGGAAAAAGCCAGCCGTGAAGGTCATTCTGATAAACAATCGTTACCCTTTCCTGGGCCGCAGAAGGGATCGGGATTGATACAATAAGAAGGAGAGCGATTATGAAAAATTGTAACTTTTTCATGGCAATAACCTCAACAAAGTCATCGTGTGACAGTTCCACCAATATTGGTGCAAAAGTCACCTTTACAAACCCACAGCCCTTTCAGCAAAATCATAGACCGGAACGTGAATGATCTTAGCATGTTCCGCTCTTCGCGATCTGGTTGATATGCGGTCACAATAACCACCAATGGCAGCAGAGACGCCTGGACATGAAGGACTCGTCCTACCCGTATTTTACCATAAATTGAAAATTGGCAGATATCTCACCCTCGTTAACTCCTCGTTCCCAGGCGCTGTCTTGCCTTACGGCAAATCAAGTTCTTGGCAAAATCTGTGAACAGGAATAACTCTTACATTATTTTTTTCATAATCCCGATCACTTCCATGCACCTGATAAAATTTCGGGATCGGCGTTCTTTCCATAAAATAGTAGATGGCCGGGTTTATATTTTTATCTCCTGCCTTACATTCCACCGCAAAGAGTGGCGCCTCTTCTTTCAGCACAACAAAATTTATTTCCCGCTTGTCCGTATCCCGCAGAAAACGAAGCTCCATACGAAAACCTTCTGTATCTTCAATAAAATGACAATACTTTAAAAGTTGTGACGCAATAAAATTTTCAAATCTCGCGTCATGATCAGGAACAATGGACCAGTCCCATAAATAGAGCTTTCTTTCCTTTTTAACCGCTCTTGTTTTTGGCGGGCCGTATGGTGAAATGCGAAAACAGTAATACATTCTTTCAAATATCTTAAGCCACCGTTCCACGGTTTCATGGGCAACATCCAGAAGCTCTTTTAAATTCTTCACCGAAAGAGGAGATGAGACCCTTCCCGGAAGTTCATCTGCAAGCAGTTCAAGCAGACTTATCTCTTTGACGTTCTCAAGATCTCTGATATCTTCGTATATTACCCGCTGGAGTCTCTCCCTTTGCCATCTCCTCCAGAATTTTTCTTCGCCTCTCAGGCATGGTTCGGGAAATCCTCCGAATTTTAATAATATCTGAATATCATCTCTTGTGGGGATCGGGTTGAGTTCTCGTGGAGAAAAAGGATGAAGCCGGTAATAATGGTATCTGCCGTGCAAGGAATCACCGCCCTTGCTGTAATAATCGAGCCTTGCCGATCCTGTAATAATAAATGATATTTCAGACCTGTTTGTGTCGTAAAATCCTTTAACCAGATTTCGCCATCTTGCGAATTTGTGTATTTCGTCTAATATAATGCATTTCTGATTTGCAGGCAGTTCTCCCTTAAACAATGACGATCTTACGCCAAGATCACCCCAGTTCAGGTAGGCGGGGTGTTTTTCACCGGGTTCAGGCAGAAAGTTCAATGCAAAGGTGGTCTTTCCTGTTTGCCTCGGTCCGCCTATAAAAACTATGGTTGACTTCAGGTCTTCCTCAACCGGTTTTTTTATGTACCGTTCATATATTTTTTTCATGATAAAATCACCATAACACGATTTTACTCATGAGTAAAGTAAGGTATGTATGATTTCAGGCATGGGGGAATGGTTTACTGTTTTTAGCAGGGAACCCCGTATGCATTCCCTCAATGGGTTTAACCAACAGCCTGTTGCGGGTTTGGATTATCCAAAAGGCAACAAAGTAAGTAACCAACGCATTATACACAATGGGCTGCTCATTAGTTTCAAGCAGCATTTTAGAGCAAAATAGCCAACAGCAGATGCCTACATCTTTTTGCCTCTGTTTGGCCGCCTGATATGATTTTTTGGAGCATAATGCATGTGTGAATTGAAATTAGGAGGCACAACTTGCATTGTGAATTAAGGTACTTCAGTTTTTGTAAAATCTTGCGATCTTTCCTGGCCCTGGCTTTTACATCCCTGACAATGTGGCTTACTGTTGAATATGAAATGCCAAATAACTCCCCGATCTTTTGATTGGTCAGCGAACCGGTTTCCCACAGAACATAGACAACAAGATCCCTCTTCTGCTTGTCCTAACCATATATCCTCTGAGATGTCCTGTATTTCTGCAAATCGCAGTCAAGAAGGATACATGCCTGCTTGAAAATCTCTCCAGGGTTGCTTCGCTTCGCAACTTTTCTTTGTTGAGGTATTTCTTTATGGGCCTCACCTGATAGATAGTTTGACCTGATTCGGTCCACAAACTGCTCCGCACCTAAATAAAGGCCATGTCGAATATTCTCCCGAAGTCGCCTTTCCTCCCCGGAATAGACCTGCACTTTTTCTCGGTATGCCCTGTTTCTCTCCCTACCCGAAAACTGCGACAGGATTAGATCCGTTTTGAGCCACTCCACCCCCTTCCTGCCGTATGCATAGACCAAGTAGCTGCTCCACCGATAATTCCCAAGACGCTTTACCATACCGGCCCGCAGGGGATTCCTGTGAATATAACAGGATAACTCCAGCATATAGGCATCATTTTCAACAAGGATGCTCTTGAAACGCCCCTGAAACAAATGCCCCGAACGACCATGTCGATTGTTTAATCGCCTGGTATAGGTGACACCCAGCCACTGCATTGTTTTAGAAAGATTGGCCCTGTTCGTTCGTAATAACAGGTGATTTGACATCAATACGAAGGCAAATACATCTATCTCAAAACGCTCTACTGTTTCGCCGACCGTATCCAGGAACAAGCCTCGGTCGTTATCATCGTAAAAGATATCCCGCTGCTCATTTCCTCGGGAAAGAACATGATAAAATGCCCCTTCATATTCAATGCGCCATGGCCTGGACATAAGCTACCTTCTCAAACGAAATCATAAAAACCATATCACACTTCAACGCACAATGCAAGATGTGACACCAGATACCACGCCGTTTTTGTCTTGGATACGGCCAGACTCTTACTGGGATGTGGTTGTGGCTCACCTGCCTCTCGCCCTCGTTACAGGAATAGCATTGTTGCTGCCACACCTGATTTCATGCGATTCCCTACCCTTGAAGAAATGCACATTTCTCAGTCTGACAGGTTATCCATGCCCGTTTTGCGGTTTTACCCGTTCGTTTTGGGCGATCGCTGAAGGAGACTGGGCCTTCGCAGTAAACAACGCACCTCTGGCCTGTTTGGCATATATAGCAACCGCCCTTCTGTTCGCCTGGCATATAACAGCCCTCTTAACCCTACAACGTTACTTAATAACGAAACTACTTGACATTAGCCTCATGATTTGCCATACTACGAAACAACCCTTTAACGTAGG
>CAZDLP010000076.1:0-3495 GCA_964506565.1 uncultured Planctomycetia bacterium | reverse complement strand
GGGATCAGCTTGACTGTGAACAGTGTTTCAGCAAAAAGTTTTAAGGTTATGGTAATACCGCATACGCTATCCGTAACAGCGCTAGGACTAAAGAAAAAAGGTAGCCTTGTAAATATAGAAACAGATATATTGGCAAAATACGCCCAGAATCTTATCACCAAAACTAAATCTATACCTGAGATAAGGTCATATGTAGATAAAGACTTTCTTGCAAAGCATGGTTTTGCTTAGGAATCTGCTGTAGTTAACATAAGTCCTCAAATTTTCTTGATTATACATCCTCAAAGTGATACACTATTCTAATAAAATTCAATATTTTAAAAGCCTATAATAGTCTATAGGCATTCAATTCTGCTATTGTTGAGATATGGTATTGGGACTTGTTCCGAACCAAAATCTTTGGTAACGACTTTGATAATTTTAGTGTCGGGATGTAGCGCAGCTTGGCTAGCGCGCTTCGTTCGGGACGAAGAGGCCGCCGGTTCAAATCCGGTCATCCCGACCATGAACCATTCGCTTTGCTCAGGTTCATATTTTCAAGACCGGTTCTTGAGCACAGGAACTCGTGCTCAAGAACCGGTCTTGAAGAGGTTTTAAGTAAAAAGATGAAGAAACGTTTACATGTATATTATGAAGGCAGTGTTCAGGGCGTAGGTTTTCGCTTTACTGTTGAACGGATAGCATCTGAACTCAATATTGTTGGATGGGTAAAAAATCTGCCTGATGGGAAGGTAGAGCTCATTGCTGAAGGCCAAGAGAATAATCTTTCTGAGTTGTTAACACAGATAAAAGATAATACGCCTGGATACATTTCCAGAGATATTATAGATTGGCAAGGCTATAAAGGTGAATTTAAGGATTTTGTTATAAGGTTTTAAGGTGTAAAATATGACTACAGATGATATTAAGAATAGCATTGAGAGATTGAGGCAGGATATACATTTACATGATTATAAGTATTATGTAGAGAATAAGCCTGAGATCTCAGATCAGCAGTATGACAGCCTTATTACCCGGCTTAAAGGTCTCGAAAAAGAATATCCGCAGCTTGTTTCCAAAGACTCGCCAACGCAAAAAGTAGGTGAGCGCGCCGTAAGTGGATTTAAAAAAATAAGACATATCTCTCGAATGCTTAGTATGGACAATACCTACTCCGCGGATGAATTAAGGGAATTTGACAAGCGCGTTAAAAAGAATCTTCCAAATGAGAATATAGATTATGTTGTGGAGTTGAAGATCGACGGTGCTTCTGTATCCCTGGTTTATGAAAAAGGCATATTTAAAGCAGGCGCAACGCGCGGCGATGGTAAAAGAGGAGATGATGTTACGCAAAGCTTAAAGGCTATTGAAGACATACCATTATCTCTATCGCATAGAGAGCGACTTCCGGTTAAGGTAGAGATGCGCGGTGAAGTTTATATGGGGCATGAGGTATTTAAGAGCATAAACCAGGAAAAGAGCGTCATTGGTGATGAGCTCTTCGCAAATCCGCGTAATGCCGCGGCAGGCTCTTTAAAACTGCTTGATCCTGAGCTTGCGGCTAAAAGGCGTCTTCGAATATTTATATATGGCATAGGCAATGACGCAGAGGCAATAGCAGATACGCATAGTAATGCCTTAAAGTTTTTAATTAAAGAAGGGTTCAGGGTAAATGAGCATGTGAAGAAGTGTAAAGATATTGATGAGGTTGTTAAATATTGCGATCATTGGCAGGATAAAAAAGACACACTCGATTATGACATAGATGGTATGGTTGTGAAGGTGGATTCTATCAGCCAGCAGAAAAGATTAGGCGCGACCACTAAAGCGCCTAGATGGATGATAGCGTATAAATTTCCAGCAGAACGCGCAATGACAAAACTTAAGGATATTGTAATTCAGGTCGGCAGGACAGGTTCGCTCACTCCTGTCGCGGAACTTGCTCCGGTGAAGCTATCAGGCAGTACTGTCAGCCGTGCTACGTTGCATAATATGGATGATATAGAGCGAAAAGGAATCATGATAGGTGATACTGTTGTTATCGAGAAAGCAGGGGAGATTATCCCACAGGTTATAGAGCCCGTACTTAGCGCGCGAACAGGCAAGGAGACAAAATTTATAATGCCTAATAAATGTCCTGCCTGTGGCATGAACGTGGTCCAGCGGCCAGGAGAGGTAGCTATAAGGTGTGATAACAAAATGTGTCCCGCGCAGCAGAAAGAACGCTTGCGCCATTTTGCTTCACGCCAGGGTATGGATATAGAAGGCCTTGGTGAGGCGGTGGTAGAGCAGCTTATCGATAAAAAACTTGTAAAAGACTGCGCTGATATATACAGCCTAGGCTTTGATGATATATGTAAGCTAGAGAGAATAGCAGACAAATCCGCGCAAAATCTACTTGACGCGATAGTACGCTCTAAGGGTCAGTCTCTTGCGCGCCTTATTTACTCACTGGGTATAAGGCACGTCGGCGTGCACGCGGCCGATGTTTTGGCAGAGAAGTTCGGGTCTATAGAGAATCTCTCAAAGCAGGGCGTAGAGACTCTTATGGATACAAGCGAGATAGGACCTATAATGGCGGAATCGATCTGCGAGTTTTTGCAAAGAGAGGATGCTAAAAATTTGTTGAGAAAACTTGTACTTGCAGGTATTAATCTTAGGCATAAGGTTAATGTTGATGGAATATTCTCAGGAAAGGTCTTTATCTTTACGGGAAGCCTGGAAGATTTTTCCAGAACGCAGGCTCAGGAAAGAGTTAAATCGCTCGGTGGAACAGTTACAGCCTCTATAGGTAAAAAAATAGACTTTGTCGTGATTGGAAAAGATCCAGGTTTAAAACATAATAAGGCACAAAAACTTGGCTTGAATATTATTACTGAAGAAGAATTTAAAAATTTAATCAGTTAAACAAAAGAGGTGTATTATGAATATAAGGATAATTAGCACGACTCTTGTAGCGGCCCTCCTTTTTACCGCTGGGTGCAGTGGCGCGTGGAGGAAGAAATTTGTACGGAATAAGAAAGATGAGGTTAAACAAGGCCCTGTCTTGCAGCCGTATGATTACGAAAAAGAGTTTACAAACAAACAGTTCTACGCCAACCATTATGCTTTCTGGAAAAACTCAGAGTCAGAGCTCATACATTCTACAAAAGCTAAGGGAAATCATAAGAAGATAAAAAGCCAGGCAGATTACTCGCTTGTAGAGATAAGAAAGCTTGCTAGTCTTTTAGATGATGAGAAGAGAGCGCAGTTACAGCCATATGTGTTGAAATTAGAGGAGATCACAAAAAAGTTAAAGCAGCCTAATTACTTGGATTCAAACAGTAATCATATAGTGTCACAGTTGACTAAGCACTACAGGGCAGTGAGCGGCCAATTTTCATATTTTCGCATGAAACACTTTGTAAGAGATGATCAGGAGGGGGCCACTGATGGAGGGCAAGAAGATATTAAATAGTGACTGCGTATTGCACGAAATATTGATAGATCAGATGGGTACAAACTGCTATATATTCG
>CAZDLP010000075.1:0-3498 GCA_964506565.1 uncultured Planctomycetia bacterium | reverse complement strand
ATAGGTGGCCCGTCGGCAAATATGTATATGGCGCTATGCCCTTCATGGAAAAAAACAGGCGCGTGTCGCACGAAGCGATGCCTTTTACCTGAAAAATGCAAAGATCTTGACCTGGGCTACAATCATTCGATTCGCCTCTGGAATGAATTAAAAAAGATGCCTAGAGTAAAACATGTATTTGTCGGAAGCGGTGTTCGCTACGATTTATTAGTTGATCATTATTCGGATAGATATCTGCATGAATTGTGTAGCTCCCACATAAGCGGACAGCTGAAAGTTGCTCCGGAACATTGTGCAGGTTCAGTACTTGAGCTTATGAACAAGCCTCAATTTAAGCTATATGAAAAATTTATTGATAGGTTTAAAGCGGTTAATAAGGGATTAGGCAAAAAGCAGTACCTTGTGAATTATTTTATCGCAGGCCATCCCGGAGCACGCCTGGAAGATGCCCTTGAGCTTGCGCTATACCTGGTAAAGAACCATATTCATCCTGAGCAGGTTCAGGACTATATCCCTCTGCCCATGACTTTGTCAGCCTCTATGTATTATACAGAGAAAAATCCGCTTACCGATAAGAACGTATATGTAGCCAAGACACAGAGTGAGAGGACAATGCAAAGGGCTTTATTGCAATACAACAATCCGCAGAACAGGAAACATATACTTAGAGCCCTTAAGATACTCGGGAAAGAGGACTTAAATAATTTTTTTTACTGATAATTTAGATGAATACAAAGTTATCGCTTTGTTAAGAGAAAGCTCTGCAACAATAAACATGACATATACCCTTAATAAAATATTAAACAATAAGAATAGGATAAAAAGAGAGGCTGGCCTTGCTCTCTTTTTGTTTCTTTTTATAAGTATAGTAGGTTCAGCCTTTGCGCGGGATATAGTATTGTCTGAGCAAGAGGTCACAGAGATAGGTAATAAGGTGTTCATGAATGAATGCTCTTTGCGGGAGGATCGCTTAATTCAATGGAATATTGGCGAGGATTTTCTCTCCTGCGGAATAGGGCATTTTATATGGTATCCTAAAGGATATAAGGGGCCTTTTAATGAAAGCTTTCCCGAGTTTTTAAATTACTTAAAAGCGCAGGATGTTGATATACCCGAATGGCTTTATGCATCATCAGCGTCATCATGCCCCTGGGTATCGCGGGATGATTTTATCAATAACCACGGCGATATAAGGATAAAGCAATTGCAGGACTTTCTAATAGCTACCAAGCAGCTGCAGGCAAGATTTATTGTAAGGCGCTTAAATGGCGCCTTGGAGTTAATGCTTGAAAGCGCACCGGAAAAAGATAGAGCATTAATAAAAAGCAGGTTTGAGCGCATCGCCGCTACTCCATATGGCGTGTACGCGCTTGCTGATTACATAAATTTTAAAGGATTGGGCATATTGTCATCAGAACAATATAATGGTAAAGGCTGGGGGCTTCTTCAGGTACTTATTGCAATGAAAGACGAGGATAAACGGTCTGACCCGCTCTTGGAATTTGCCGCAACTGCTAATAATATTCTTATAAATCGTGTAGAAAATGCACCAGTTGAACGTAATGAAGAGAGATGGTTGCCCGGATGGAAAAATAGGGTTAATTCATATCTTAAATAATAGGGCAAGCATTCTGTTATGGTAATACTTGCCTTGTGATATAATTTACTAAATAAAACTTGTTGCAGGTGGCCATTGTTTAAGGTATACTTGTGCTATGAAAAGGAGGTGCACCATGAAGCAGGTATTAAAGATGTTTGTACCGATTGTTCTGGTAGGGCTGATGATCGCCGGCTGTGGCAACAAAGTGAGAGCAGATAAGCCTATATCCGAGGTAAAGAGTGAGGTTAAGGCAATGTCTGTAGAGCAATTAAAAACTACGATAGCGAAGTATAAAGAAGTTATCCAGTCTAAAAAAACCGAGATAAATCAATTAACCGCAAAGCTTAAGAAAATACCGGTAGCTCAGATGATGGGTGAAGAAGCCGGCAAGATTAAAACGGAAATACAGAATATAACCACATCTGTAAGGGCCTTGACCAGAATATTAAATGTTTATTCACAGGCGCTTAGGAGTAAATAACTAATTCATTATTTAGGTGATTTGCTAAACGAATGAGCTAGATATAAACAGGCCCTCTCATTATTTTTTGATGCAGAGGGCTTGTTATTTTGGTATACTAATGCAAAAAAGGAGTAGTTCGGATGAAGATATTTCTTATCGTAACTGCGATATGCCTGACAGCGATAAACGTGTGTGCCGAGACAGATATAGCACAGAAGCCAGGCTCATCAGAAGCAATAAAACTTCTAGAAGCGCAGACAGACGGGGGCAAACCATTAATGCAGGCGCTTAAAGATAGGAGATCTAGCCGAACATTCAGCGACAAGGAGATATCGGATCAGATACTATCCAACCTATTGTGGGCAGGTTTCGGTATAAATAGGCCTGATTCAGGGTTGCGTACAGCCCCCTCAGCCCGCAACATGCAGGAGATAGATATATATGTAGCTATGAAAAAGGGGCTCTATATTTATGAACCAAAGCAACACGTGTTAAAATTGGTGCTAAGAGAAGATATCCGCGCTATAACAGGCAAGCAGGATTTTGTAGCCGTAGCGCCATTGAATCTTATATATGTGGCGGATTATTCCAGGATGGATAAAACAAGTACGGACAAAGAATTCTACTCCGCTGCGGATACCGGATTTATTTCACAGAACGTATATCTGTATTGCGCGTCAGAAAACTTGGCAACAGTTGTACGTGGTTGGGTTGATAAGGAAGCACTTGCCAAGGCGATGAATCTTGACCCTGAGCAGAGGATAATTCTTGCTCAGACAGTTGGGTATGAGAAATAGGATAAATATTATGGATCGCTTGATTAACATAGAATCGAATAAGGATATTCCAAAAAAGTATCAAAATACACCTATCGGCCTTTTACTCGAATATCATAATATGGGAAAGTCATACGATACTTATTCCAGTGCCCAGCTTCTTGTTGGTATGTGTATGGATAATCGTAAGCATCTTCATATCCCTGATAATTTTGCTTATATTATACGTGCAGGTGGAGCTAATATGAGGCATAGCGAATTTAAGGTATCATACGCTATATCCGTCGGTCAGGTAAGGCATATCGCCTTAATAGGGCATACCAAATGCGGTATGGTTGACCTAGTATCGCGCAGAGAAGAGTTTATAGAAGGACTGGTCCAAGGAGCCGGATGGACAAAACAGACAGCAGAGGAGCATTTCGACAATTTTGCTCCAATGTTCGAGATAGGCGACGAGATAGATTTTATTGTAAGTGAGGTAAGACGATTAAGGCAGCGATATCCAAAAATAGTAATAGCACCCCTTATGTATCGTGTAGAAGACAACCTTCTTTATATAATACAATAGCAGCAAGGGCCTTAATGAGTTTTATCATTATATATAGAAAAACCCGATTTTGTTAAAAGCGCGGCATTTTAAGTTGTCTTGACATGCATAT
>CAZDLP010000074.1:0-3618 GCA_964506565.1 uncultured Planctomycetia bacterium | reverse complement strand
TGGGCCGCACGACAATCGGCTCAATCAAGCCATCCCGTTGAATGCTTGCCGCAAGTCCTTTGAGTTTATCTTCTTGAAAATGTTGCCGCTGAAAAGGGGAAGGGTCAATAGCTTGAAGTTCGATATTTGTCATTCGCCCATGGTCAGGGGATTTTTCCGGCATAGGGAGCACCTTTCAGGGAGGAAAAAGTTGCAGTTTTGCGTAATGTCAATGGGACGCTCTTTAAAAATTCAATATCATGCATCAGTTCGAATATCGAGGAAGTGGCCGATGAAAAAGACCATGGATACTGGTGAGGGTGGCTGAGTTTACCAGATGGTATCTCAAAACCCCACCATACTGTCATACCTTGACAATCTGCCCACCTTCGGGAATGTTGATATACCTTGACAGTACCACAGCTCTTAAAAATGCTGATGTATCATGAGGGGCCCTGAAACAATCAACATTAACAAAATACTGAGATACGCCTTACCTCATCTCAAATAGCTTTGGCTAAGTGTTCGGACAGACTCTTGGTGTCTCCCCAGATAATGCACCCGGTGGCGCAGGCCTTGCTGCAGGCGGGCGCTTCATTGTCTGCGAGTCGTTCGACACAAAGATCACACTTGATTGCTACTTCCCGGTCATCATCAAACTGCATGGCCCCGAAGGGGCAGGCCTCCATACACTCCTTGCAACCGATACACAGATCATTATTAATGAGCACGATTCCCTGATCATTCCTGAAAATGGCATCCACCGGACACGCATCCTCACAGGGGGCCTTTGCGCAGTGGTGGCAATAGACGGGGATGAAAGCGGGTGCTTTCTCAATCACCCTGACCAGTCTCGGCCCCACACCGAGCCCATGTTCCTGTTTGCATGCAACCTCACACGCATGACAACCCATGCAATCTCTCTTAATAAACATCAAAGAGACTTGTTTCATCTCATTACCTCCTATTCATCGTCGCAGAGTGATATATTGCACAGAAGAACTCTCAGATTGGTAGCGCCCATCACAGGATCCATGAACTCATGGGAGTTATCCGTCAGCAGATTGATGTTGGAAATATCCCAGCCATGGCCCGGGTCCTTTATTTCCGGGAACCACCACCCGTGTTCTGCCACAATCACCCTCGGATCAATCCCGTCGTTCAGTTTGGCACGTTCCTTTGCGCGGCCCCTTGGAGACGCTATATAGACCCAATCACCTTCCTCTATCCCATGTTTTTTGGCCGTCTCAGGGTGGATCTCCACTATGGGATCGGGCCTGATCTCCCTCAGCCAGGGAATCTGCCGGTTGGCAGAATGAAAAAACGTAGGCGTACGCAACCCTGCGTTGAGAATGTAGGGGTAGTCCTCAAGGAGGTCCGGTCGTGAAACAGGACTCTCCGGGATCTCCGTATATTTGGGAAGGGGGTCATGGCCCCATTTTTCCAGGACGGTTGAGTAGAGTTCCACTTTCCCCGTAGGAGTGGAAAACCCCTTTTCTTTATATTTGTAGTAAACCTGGTCTCCTTTAAGGTATCCTATTTCTTTGAAATCTTCCCAGGTTAGCCCTGTAGGTTCAAGTAGATAATCAAGGGCGTCTTCCACTGTATCCCACCAGCCGTCCTGTCCCATTCGCTTACCTAATTCCTGAAAGATTTTGTGATCCTGCCAGCATTCCCCGATCTCAACTGCCTTCTGTCTGGCGATCACATAACCGTGCCGTTTCCAGTTGTCTGCCACATGGTTTTGCTCAAGCCAGGTTCCGGCAGGAAGAAAAATATCGGCCAATTCAGCGGTCGGGGTCAGGAAAAAATCGATCACGGCAAGGAAGTCAATCTTCTTGAGGGCCTCATAGGCCTCCCTTGCATTGGCACGTGTGGAAACAGGATTGGTTCCGCACAGGATCCCTGCTTTTAAGGGATAGGGTTTTCCCGTCAGGATCGCCTCCCATGCCACCTTGGGGGTGATCATGGCGACCCTTGAGGCCAACTTGTACTGATCGCCACCTAAGCGCTTTTTCCATTGTTCTTTGGGGAGATCTTTGTGTCTGCAGAAGTGTGAGACGGTTCGTACCGGCGGCGGCACAAAAAAGGCATTCCCTCCAGGTACGTCCAAGTTCCCTGTCGCAGCCATAAGACCGGTCAGGATACGGGTACAGTCCGTACAGTTGAGGGTCTGTTCCGTGGGCACCCCCCAGTTGATACATGCCGGTTTGGTGGTGGCATACATCCTCGCCGCCTTTTGGATCAGATCCTGTTTTACCCAGGTGATCTCTTCTACCTTGTCAAGGGGATACTCCCTGACCCTTTCCACAAAAGGATCCCAGCCGTTTATGTATTGATCGACAAATTCCTTGTCATAAAGCTCTTCTTCGATGATCACATTTAGAAATCCCATGGCCAGGGCCGCATCTGTCCCCGGACGGAGTTGAAGCCAGAGATCCGCCTTGTTTGGGAGAAACCCCTTCCGCGGGTCGATGACGATCAGTTTGCTTCCGTTTTTGTAGGCCTTCCAGAAATCCACACCCTTGTGTTCATCCGGGTTAGTCCACTGGGGATTGCAGGCCCACATGACAATGCATTTGGGGCCGCCGTTCCAGTCGGACACAGGGAGATTTCCGCAGGTGATCAGGGTTGCCCCTACCCGCGACACATAGCACATATGCCCTGCGGTCAGAACATTGGGGGTGCCCATGAAGTTGGCAAAGCGATAGAGATGACTCTCGTAATCTCTCCCTGTTCCCTGTCCCACCACAATGGATTCCGCGCCATATTCTTTGATGACCTCGTTAAACTTCCCGGCCACCGTATCCAATGCCTCATCCCAGGTAATTCTTTCCCAGCCGTTTGCCCCTTTTTTCATGGGATGGAGGATCCTGTCGGGATGGTAGGCCAACTGTGTTATGGCCAGGCCCTTGGCGCACAGAGTCCCGTAACTGAGGGGGGAATCCGGATCCCCTTCCACTTTGATCACCTTGCCGTCCTTTACATGGGCAATGACACCACATCCCCCATGACAACTCCGGCACGCGGTTCTAACCTTCTTTGTCTCTCCCATCATCAACCTCCTGAAATGTTTTGCACGCGTTCAAAGGTCCATTGTTCACCTCGAACCCTTGAATGGTTACGATGTCTTATACTTCAGCCAAATCTGAAATACCGTACCTTAACACATGGGTGAAACTCAATATGCTTTGCGCATTCTTCTCCACCACCGGTATTCCCGTGCCTAAGTCCTTGAGTTCGAGGACAAGCCTTTTAATCTCCTCAATTTTTCCTTTCATATCCTTAAGGAGACCCATCTGATCATCCACAATTTCATTTTCCATCCGCCTGTCCTTCCCTTAGATCTTTAAACCTCTTGGACTTGAGTGTGTAACGGGGTAGTTCTCCCGGTCTGACGGGCTCGATATTAAATCTCAGGTTGGTTTTTATTTTCAACCGCTCGGTGATGCCGGCCGAAAGCGTCGCCATGGCATCGTTTCCCATCTCTTTCTGAGGTTCCACCTTGAGGGTGACCTCGTCCATAATACCTTTTTTCCTGACAACGATCTCATACTCAGTGACTGCGGGAAACTCCTTTCTAAGGACTTCCTCCACGGATACCGGTGTAAAGAGCACGCCGCGGATCTTTCTCAGATC
>CAZDLP010000073.1:0-3649 GCA_964506565.1 uncultured Planctomycetia bacterium | reverse complement strand
TGCGTATTGCACGAAATATTGATAGATCAGATGGGTACAAACTGCTATATATTCGGTTCAAAAAAAACCAAAAAGGTTGCGATAATAGATCCTGGTGGCGATGCCGATAAGATTAAAAAATTTCTGGATAATGAAAAGCTTATCCCAGAGTTTATAGTAAATACACACGGCCATATAGATCACATAGGAGCAAATTGCGATTTTGACCTGCCTGTATACATACATAAAAATGACGCTAATTTTCTAACAAATCCTCTTTTAAGCCTTGCTGTATTTTATGGAAACCTTAAGAAGTCTCCACCTGCTACTCGTATCTTAGAAGATGGTGATGATGTAGTAATATCCGATTTAACGCTTAAGGTTATTCATACTCCGGGACACACCCCAGGCTGCATATCTCTTAAGTATGATAATATAGTTTTTACCGGGGATACCCTATTTGCCGCAGGCATAGGAAGGACAGATTTTCCATATGGCAGTACAAAAGATATCATTAATTCAATAAAGGAAAAGCTATTTATCCTTGATGAAGAGACTCTTGTCTTGCCTGGGCATGGGGAGAGGACTACCATTGGAAAGGAACGGCAGGCAATTTCATGGCAATGAAAGATTTTGTAGAGGAATTTTTAGACTATCTTCTTGTAGAAAGAGGGTTATCTAAAAATACTATTTCAGCATACAGAACAGATCTTTACAAATACGCCGATTATCTCGCTCAGAAAAAAAATAAATTTCACCTCTCTGAAGTTTCGCGTGATGATGTGCGCGATTATATGATGTCTCAAAAAGAGAAAGGCCTCTCCGGAAATTCCATATCGCGCAATCTTGTCGCTATTAAAGTATTACATCGTTTCTGTCTTCGTGAAAAATATTTAAAAGAGGACATTACCAGTGTTTTGGATTCGCCAAAGCTCTGGAAGCATTTACCTGAGGCTCTTTCTACATCAGAAGTAGAGGCGATACTAAAAAAACCCAATGTCAGAAACTGGATGGGCTTAAGAGATAGAGCGGCACTTGAGCTTATGTACGCGACAGGCCTTCGTGTCTCCGAGATTGTGAATCTTAATATTGAAAACATAAATCTTGATGTCGGTTTTGTAAGGTGTGTCGGAAAAGGGAGCAAGGAGAGAATAGTTCCCATAGGCAGGCAATCACAAGCCGCATTAGAGAGCTATATGAAAAAGTCGAGAACAAAGCTTGCAAGGTCGCAATCTATGAATAGCCTCTTTTTGTCGAGACTTGGAAAAAAGATATCTCGTCAGAGCTTTTGGAAGATGATAAAAAAATACGCAGGCCTGGCAGGCATAAAAAAAGATATTATGCCACATACATTAAGGCACTCTTTTGCTACACACTTATTAGAAGGTGGCGCTGACCTAAGGGTTGTCCAGGAGATGCTCGGACACGCGGATATAACTACAACGCAAATATATACGCATATCAACAAAGAACGCTTAAAATCTATACATCATAAATTCCACCCAAGAGGCTAAGCTCTGTGCCTGGTTATCGGTTTTTAAGTATTCGCTATAGCCTAAAGCTTCGCGACCACAAACCGGAACTCAAGAGAGGTCTTTAGGAAATGTTCTTATTATGGATAATGTTTTACTAAAGGTTAAAAATATTTTACCCAAAAAGGTTTCTGATATATTATCCCTTGCAGGCAGAATAGGAGATGATAGACAGGTACAGGTTTGTTGCGTGGGAGGTTTTGTAAGAGATATATTGCTCCATCTTAATAATCTCGATATTGATATTGTTGTTGAGGGTAACGGCATTGAATTCGCGAAGGAGCTATCAGAGGAGCTTAAGGGCAAGTTGGTTTCATATAGGCGATTTGGCACAGCTACTGTTACTACGCAAGACAGTTTAAGAATCGATATCGCTACTGCAAGAAGAGAGTATTATGAATTCCCCGGAGCGTTACCAAGGGTAAATTTCGCTTCTATGAAAGACGACCTTCAAAGAAGAGATTTTACCATAAATGCGATGGCATTTTCGTTAAATAAGGTATCATGGTCCAGATTGATAGATCTTTTTAATGGTAAGCAGGATCTTAAAGAGGGCATTATAAGGGTTTTGCATAATAAGAGTTTTGTTGATGATCCAACGCGTATTTATAGGGCTGTGCGTTTTGAGCAGAGGTATGATTTTGCGATATGCGATGAGACAGAAAGACTTATAAGGCAAGCCATAGAACTTGGTGTGTTGAATAAGGTTTCAGAACATAGGATTAAAAAAGAAAAGGCGCTTGTTCGGGCTGAAAAAAACCCATCAAAAGCTTTTAACAGGTTAAAACAGTTTATTGGGGTGAGCTATGTTTCGTAGAGACAGAGTGAGTGAAGAGATACGACATCAGGTAAGCATAATATTGCAAAAAGATATCCGGGATTCGCGCATAGGCTTTGTAACTGTTACCAGGGTTGATATGTCACCGGATCTGAAATCCGCGGATATATTTTTTACAAGTATCGACAGAGATGACGCCAATGAAGATGGGCTCGCGGCACTTAAGGCTTCGGCAGGACTTGTTAGAAGGCTCCTTGCCAAGCGCATAAGAATAAAATTTATTCCACGGATAACCTTTATCCGTGACGATTCAAAGAAGGCAGGCAATAAGATAGATGAGATTATAGATATTATCCATAAAGATAAGGAGATAAAAGATGGGGATTAATAAGGTAATCAAGTGCATAAGAGATAAGAGATACAAGAGGTTCTTAATCTCAGCGCACAAGAATCTGGAGGGGGACGCTATAGGAAGCATGTTGGCTATGGCTGAGCTTCTAAAGCAGGCTGGCAAGAAGGTAATACTATTTCCTCCTGAGGATATCCCCGCTATGTATAAATTTTTACCGGGCAGCGCGGGAATAAAGCTGAGATCACGCATTGAGGGCATAGATTATGATGTTGCCTGCCTCCTTGATTGTACAGGCATTGAAAGGATAGGGGATATTAAGGCAGGCATCTGCCTTAAAAAGCCTATATTGAACATAGACCACCATATAAGTAATACATATTTTGGTTCAATAAACTGGGTTGAGCCCGGGATGTCGTGTTCCGGTGAGCAGGTTTATCATATCTTCAAGAAGATGGGTATACCTATTAATAAGAGGGCGGCCTTATATATTTATATAGCTATACTTACTGATACAGGATCGTTTCGTTATTCAAATACAACGCCAGACACGCATAGGATAGTTGCGGAGCTTATGCAGCATGGCATAGATGCTATAGATATTTATCGCAAGATATATGAGCAGACAACACTCTCAAGCCTGAGTTTGCTTGCGTCAGCGCTTTCCACACTCAATACTGCCAAGGGTGGGGAGATAGCATGGGTTCATGTCTCAAGAGCTATGTTTAATAAGTATAGGGTTAGCGTTGAAGATACGCAGGAACTCGTTAATTTTCCCAGGATGATAAAAGGTGTAAAGATAGCGCTTGCTTTTCGTGAGGTGCGAAAAGGACTCGTGAAAGTAAGTTTCCGTTCTAATGGTACAGTGGATGTGAATAAGTTGGCCAAGCATTTTAATGGAGGAGGACATGCCGCAGCAAGCGGCTGTGTATTAAAGGGGACTATTCCCAAGGTCGAAAAAGCAGTAGTATCAAGAGCAAAGAAGTTTCTTGGTAATGGTAAATAGATGTA
>CAZDLP010000072.1:2248-3688 GCA_964506565.1 uncultured Planctomycetia bacterium | reverse complement strand
CAGACTCTTTTAGGGGTAACTGGAAGCGGTAAGACCTTTACAATGGCTAATGTTATAGCTAACATGAATCAGCCAACATTGATTATTTCTCACAATAAGACGCTTGCTGCCCAGCTTTATAGCGAGTTTAAGGAATTCTTCCCGGAAAATGCCGTGGAATATTTTGTAAGCTACTATGACTATTATCAGCCCGAAGCTTACATCCCGCATACAGATACATATATAGAAAAAGACGCGTCAATAAATGATGAGCTTGACCGCTTGCGTCTTTCCGCGACAACATCCCTTTCTTCCCGTAATGATGTTATTATCGTTTCGAGCGTGTCATGCATATATAACCTGGGTTCTCCGCAGGATTATAACGAGCTTTTACTATTTCTGGAAACCGGTACAGAGGTTTCGCGTGAGGATATGCTTGAATCTCTGGTTAATATTCATTATGAGAGAAATGACATTGATTTTTCGCGTGGAAAATTTCGAGTTAGAGGCGACACTATAGAGATATTTCCTTCGTACAAACAAGATGCTATAAGGGTAGAGCTTTTTAATGACAATATCGAGAAGATAAGCGTTATCGATCCGCTTACGGGAAATACAAAGCAGGACTTGCCTAGGGTAGCCATATATCCCGGGAAGCATTTTGTAACCACTAAAGAGAAGATAGACAAGGGGCTTGTCACAATACAAAAAGAGCTTAGCGAGAGAATAAAAGTTCTTAGGGGGCAGAATAAGCTTCTTGAGGCAGAGAGACTTAAATCCAGAACAAACTACGATATGGAGATGCTTAAAGAGGTCGGCTTTTGTAATGGAGTTGAAAACTATTCGCGTCACTTATCAGGCAGGCCTGAAGGCTCGCGGCCATATACACTGATTGATTACTTTCAGAATAATTTTTTAGTCATTATCGATGAGTCTCATGTTACGGTTCCACAGATACGCGGTATGTATGAAGGTGACCACTCAAGGAAGAAGACCCTTGTAAATCATGGCTTCAGGCTTCCTTCATGCCTTGATAATAGGCCGTTAAGATTTAATGAATTTGAACCGCTTATAAAGCAGTCAGTTTTTGTCTCTGCTACCCCGGCAGACTACGAGAGGAGTAAAACAAAATATTTTGTTGAGCAGCTAGTCAGGCCAACAGGTCTCTTAGATCCGGAAATAATTGTTAAGCCTTCAAAGCATCAGATAGACGATATTATCAAGCTTATTAAAGAGCGCGCAATGCTCAAAGAACGCGTACTTGTTACGACACTTACTAAGCGTATGGCTGAAGACCTATCTTCTTATCTGAATGAGTTAGGTCTAAGCGTAGAATATATGCACTCAGACCTTGGTGCTATAGAGCGCGTTAAGATATTACAGGACTTGAGAAAACATAAGTTTGATTGTCTTGTAGGAATTAATCTTTTGAGGGAAGGCCTGGATTTGCCGGAGGTATCG
>CAZDLP010000072.1:0-2148 GCA_964506565.1 uncultured Planctomycetia bacterium | reverse complement strand
CAGCATGAGATGGAGATGTCCGCGCGGAATCTGCAGTTTGAGAAGGCCGCGTATCTTAGGGATGAGATTGAGAAGCTTGAAAGATCAGGTAAAGGTAGAGGCAAAGGTAAAGAGAGGGTATGGAAGAAAAAATTTTAAAGCTATTTAAAAAAAAGCCAGAACACTATCTTTCGGGTGAGCAGATAAGTAAATCGTTGAATATTACACGCTCTGCTTTTTGGAAGCATATCGAAAAACTGCGCTTGTATGGCTACGAGTTTGACGCTGTGCCACATTTGGGCTATCGGCTTAGAAAAGCGCCTGATAAACTTTATCCTTTTGAAATATCACCGATTCTCAAGACTCGGATTATTGGCAAGGATATCATATATCACGATACGGTAGGTTCCACAAACACGATCGCTTATAACCTGGCAAAAAGTGGTGCTAAAGAAGGAGTTGTAGTTGTAGCGGAGAGACAGACTAAAGGCAGGGGTAGGCTTTCACGTATATGGAGCTCACCAAAAGAAAAAGGTATATATCTCTCAATTATATTACGACCCAAAATGACACCTTTTAAAGCCCCTGTAATGACGCTCATGGCCGCGGTTAGCCTCGCGCAAGCGATAAGAGAAAGCGCTGATGTGCAGGCTTTCATTAAATGGCCTAATGACATTCTTATAAACGAGAAGAAAGTATCGGGCATACTTACAGAAATGGATGCGGAGGCTGATTTTGTGAAGTTTTTGATATTAGGTATTGGTATAAACGCGAATACAAAGATTTTAGACTTGCCAAAAGGAGCAACTTCTATCGCTCAAGAGTCCGGAGTCTTTGTCGTGAGACAACAACTTGTAAAGGCATTATTGGAGAGGCTGGAGCAGAATTATCTGTTAATTCAGAAAGAAGGTTTTGCACCCATTAGAACCCAGTGGCGGAACCTCTCTGTAACGCTTGGCCGCAGAGTAAAGGCTACGTGTATGCACAAGCAAATTGAAGGAGAGGCTGTTGATATTGAGCCGGATGGAGGTTTGAAGGTACGATTAGATAATGGTTTCTACGAAAAAGTTATGGCAGGAGATCTAGCACTATTGCGGTAATTTCTGTTTTGACATTGTTCATAAGGGGGTAGGAAGAAGTGCTTTTAGCAATCGATGTAGGAAATACGAGTATCCATGCAGGGATTTTTCAGAAAAGTCGCATTATCAGGACCATGCTTATGCAGGCTGACGCTAGCCAGTTAGGTATCTCTAAGGTTTTTAAAAAAAACATTAGCACCGATGCCAAAAAAATAAAGTCTGTAGTGATATCAAGCGTTGTTCCGGAGATGACTATTATTGTGCAGAATGCTATAAAAAGACTTTTGAATATACAATCTGTGGTATTAGGGGCAGACATGATAGTCCCTATTACCAATTTATATAAAAGACCTATACAGGTAGGCCAAGACAGGCTTGTAAATGCTTACGCTTGCAAAGAGTTTTATGGATGCCCTGCCATTGTTTTGGATTTTGGAACAGCGACAACTTTTGATTACATAAATAGGCGTGGTGAATATGAAGGGGGCATTATTACGCCGGGGGTAAATACTACGATAGACTCGCTATCAGAGAAGACTGCGCTTCTTCCAAGGATTAATCTTGGTAAGCCGGAAAGGCTCATAGGTAAGGATACGGTAGGAAGCATAAAAAGTGGAGTATTTTACGGAATAGCTAGTATGTGTGACGGTCTAATCTGCAAGATCAAGAAAAAGTATAAGAATAGCCCGATCGTCATTGCTACAGGTGGATTAGCAACCTCATTTTGCCCTTACTGCAAAGAAATAAACAAGATAGATAAATATTTGACACTTAAGGGCATAGCAAAAATATTGCAAATAAGTAAGGTTAGGCCTTGATTATGCATAAGTTATCAAGTATATTTATACTAGAGAGGAACAAAACCAAATGGAAGAACAAGAGTATTTTTTTGTGGTCTTATTAAACACTTTAAAAAAGAATTATTTAATGGGAATAAAACCCTTTCTAGGGTGTTATATATAGTGTGTATAGAAAGAATTCACAAAACATAAAAAAAGGATAAACCGATGAATGATATTTTACATGAAAAGAGACCTATACGGCCATCTTGCTATAGTATACTTCTACGTACTATATCATGGGTGGTGAT
>CAZDLP010000071.1:2023-3845 GCA_964506565.1 uncultured Planctomycetia bacterium | reverse complement strand
TTTTTAAAAAACATATTAATATTTAATACTGTAACGCCCAATACTGCACAATTTGTTGTTATTAAAGGTATGTAGATTCCCATTGCACGGTAAAGAACAGGGCTTAATTTTGCCATTGCCATCTCTACAGCCTGCACAAATACCGCTATAACCAAGATAAAAGCAATGGTTCTTAAATATTCTAAATCAAAAGGCACTAGCAGATATTTATACACAAGCCATGTAATGAAACCGGAAAGTGTCATTACAAATATAACGGCTCCGCCCATACCAAGCGCGGATTTTGTCTGCTTAGATACACCTATAAAAGGGCATAACCCTAAAAAACGCGTTAATATAAAATTGTTAATAAAAATCGCGCTTATTGCTATTGCCATAAATTCGCCGTAATCCATAACAACCTTCCATGAGCTATTCTTATGAACAACCCTTAAATATTACCTTTGTTTTAACCAGTTATTAAATCCTATCAAAAGGCCTAATGTAAGTAGCGCTCCGGGGGCAAGCACCATTATGATAGCGGGCTGGAACCCCGGTATCAACTGAAAGCCCAAAAGCGTGCCTGCTCCGAGAAACTCCCTTATGGCCGATATTATCAGAAGTGCCAACATAAAACCAAGGCCCATGCCGAGCGCGTCAACAATAGAGTAGAGCACCGTGTTCTTTGATGCGAATGCCTCTGCCCGTCCCAAAATAATACAATTAACCACAATCAGCGGAACAAATATGCCTAAAGATTTATCAAGTGCCGGAAAATATGCCTTAAGAAGCAGCTCGACTATCGTAACAAATGTTGCTATTACTACAATATAACATGGTATGCGTATTTTCGCCGGTATTAGTTTGCGAACTGACGATACAATAATGTTTGAGCCAAGGAGAACAAATGTAGCCGCAATACCCATGCCCAACCCATTTCTCACATTATTTGAGACCGCTAATGTCGGGCATAACCCTAAAAGTAACGCGAATGTAGGGTTTTCTATGTGTATGCCTTTTTTAAATTCCGCGAATAAATTCTTCATACGCTGCTCTATTTTACCTCTGTTAAAAAATCCGTGACATATTTTTTTATGCCCTTTAATATCGCCTCTGATGTTATCGTCGCACCTGTTATCGACTCTATCCCCTTAAGCGTCAACGTCTCCGCGTTCTTGCCCTGAAATTGCTCTAAAAACCATGGTTGTTTTTGCCCGCGCTTTACCTGGACGCACCTTGCGCCAAGCCCGGGGGTCTCTGTCTGCGACAGTACCTCGATACCTGTAATAACGCCTTTGCTGTCAATGCCAACAAGCATCTTTATATCGCCGGAGTATCCATCACCTGTAGCGGAAATAACATACCCTATGACCTTCTTACCTTGGTAGCACTTATAATAGTCACCGCCGCTAAATGTTTTTTTATCATACTTGTCAGCTTCAGGCATAATACTCTTAAGCGCCTGGCTGGTTTCTTTTTCTTTCTGCGCCGCGATAAGAGGCTTTGTTATACTGTTTACACCGCCTAGAACCAAGGCTGCCACTACGCAAACTGTAGCAAGTACCGCAATAAAGCGTAACATCTTTACCCCTTTCCAAACCTTCCGGGTTTTGTATGCCTTTCTATAATCGGTGTTGCCGCGTTCATTATTAAGATGGAATAACATACACCTTCAGGATAGCCACCCCATTTGCGTATAGCGAATGTAAGCACCCCGCACATAATACCAAAGACAATCTTACCTTTTTTAGTAATAGGCGATGTCACATAATCTGTTGCCATAAAGAAAGCGCCAAGTATAAGGCCTCCATTCATAATATAAAATAAGGCATCCCCTTGAAAC
>CAZDLP010000071.1:0-1923 GCA_964506565.1 uncultured Planctomycetia bacterium | reverse complement strand
AGCGCCAAGTATAAGGCCTCCATTCATAATATAAAATAAGGCATCCCCTTGAAACGGCCCCTTACCCATAAACGCCCAGCTTAAAAGTGCCACTGTCATGATAAAGCTAGCTGGTATGCGCAGATTGATATAGCGCTTATAAAGCAGGAATATAGCGCCTATAATTAGTGCCGCTATACACACCTCACCAATAGAGCCGCCTCTATTGCCGATAAAAAGATCAAGATACGTGGGATTTGGCAGGCCAAAACTGTGTTTAATATTCGTAAGCGGCGTTGCGGAGGTAAGAGCATCGGCGCTCCATCTAGGGTTCCGGAACGTTACCATATATGTTGGCCATGACGCCATAAGAAACGCTCTTGCCGCTAACGCGGGATTAAATATGTTCCTTCCAAGTCCGCCAAATGCCTGTTTCGCAATAGCTATAGCAAAGACCGCGCCTACGCAAATAGTCCAAATCGGAAGATCGGGCGATACATTATAAGCTAATAAAAGTCCTGTTAGCGCCGCGCTGCCATCACTTATAACAACCGGCTTTTTTCTAAGTTTTAATATAAGGGCTTCTGTAGCAACACAAGTAAGTATAGACGCGACCATAAGATATAATGCCTTAAAACCGTAAGCGTATATACCCCACAACCCTGCCGGGATCAGAGCGATAAACACAGCCCACATTATCTTTTTAACAGATTCACCTGAATGAATATGCGGCGATGAAGTAACATATATCATATCTGGCATGCTATACTCCTTTTTGCGTGCTTGATCAATTGTACAAGCGGTATACGCGACGGGCACACATAGCTGCAGCAACCGCACTCTATACAATCGGTAGCATTCAATGTAGTTGCTATGTCAAAGTGGCCACATTCCGCGGCCTTGGCAATGTCTGTAGGTATAAGATTTACCGGACAGCTCTCTTTGCACTTTCCGCAACGTATACAATATTCCTGCGCGTCAATACGCGCAGACTCTTTACTCAACGCCAAAATCCCTGAAACCGCTTTTACTACCGGCACATCATTAGTATACTGTGCTAATCCCATCATAGGGCCGCCTATTATCAACTTGCCAAGCTCTCCTTTTATCCCCCCGCAATGCTGTATAATATGAGAAACCGGCGTTCCGATCTTAACCAGTAGATTAGCAGGTTGTGCTATCGCGTCACCCGTCACTGTAATGGTTCTTTCATAAAGCGGCTTATGATAATACACTGCTTCGTATATCGCATAGGCTGTCTGTACATTTTCTACGATGCATCCGACATCAAAGGGAAGCTTTGATGGAGGAACCTCTCTGCGTAAAAGAGCTTTTATGAGCTGCTTTTCGCCGCCCTGTGGGTATTTTGTACGTAGCGTAATAACCCGCAAAGAATGCTTATCTGCCAGGCTGGACTGCTTGTTACTCTTTATCACGTCAAGAGCTAGCTTCATAGCAGAAATAGCCTGTGGCTTGTTATCTTCTATCGCTATTATCCCATTCTTGATGCCCGTGGCTTTCATGATTAAAAATGCACCATTAATAATCTCTTCGGGCTTCTCCTGCATCATCCTATCGTCACATGTAAGATAGGGCTCGCATTCCGCGCCATTTAATATAAATGTATCAATATGCTTATTTTTTGGCGGACTAAGTTTTACATGCGTGGGAAATGCCGCGCCTCCTAAACCAACGATGCCGCAAAGGCGTACAGCCTTTACAATATCTTCAGGCCTAATGTCATCGACGTTTTGGCGATCCTTGAAAAGATTTTCTTCACTTTTTTCTCTATCCGGTGTTATAACAATAGCAACGCATGCGCCGACAACGGGGTGACTTGTCTTCTTTATCGACTTTACTTTGCCGGCAACAGGGGAATGGATAGGCGCAGAGATTAATTTCTCGCTGTCTGCTATAAGCGCTCCTTGTTCTACAACGTCACCT
>CAZDLP010000070.1:0-3944 GCA_964506565.1 uncultured Planctomycetia bacterium | reverse complement strand
CTAAATAAATTATGAAAACATATGACCTGATAATTATTGGAGCCGGCCACGCGGGATGCGAAGCCGCACTTGCAGGCGCGCGTATGGGGTGTAAAAGCCTGCTTATTACCATGAATAAGGAAAGCATAGCTCGTATGCCTTGCAACCCGTCTATAGGCGGTATCGGCAAAGGGCAGCTGGTAAAAGAGATAGACGCTTTAGGCGGTGAAATGGCAAAGGCGACTGATGCTACTGGCATACAGTTTAAGCTCCTAAATAGAAGTCATGGCCCCGCGGTCTGGTCGTCACGAGCACAGGTTGACCGCCATAAGTACGCTGAATATATGCGGAAGGTAATACTATCACAGGATAATCTGGATGTTATGGAGGATGAGGCCTCTGATATTAGTACAAGTGGTTCTACGGTAATAGGTGTAGAGACTCTCAATAATGGCCTTGTCAAGGCAGGGGCTGTTGTTGTGGCACCCGGCACGTTCTTAAACGGCCTTATACATATTGGGCTTAAAAGCAGGCCCGGAGGTTGTTATGACGAGCCCGCCTCAATAGCCTTAAGCGAGTCTTTGAAAAGATTCGGTTTTGAGATAAAGTCTCTTAAAACAGGCACTACCCCACGCCTTAAGAGGGATAGTTTGGATTTTTCAAAACTGATACCCCAGCATGGCGATAACACGCCAGAGCCTTTCTCTTTTTCAACAAAATCAAATTTAAAAAATAGTATTATATGTCATATCACTCAAACGAATCTTAATACGCACTCTATCATAAGAGACAATCTGGATAAATCGCCACTCTACGCGGGCATTATCAAGTCTACAGGAGTAAGGTATTGCCCCTCCATAGAGGATAAGATCGTTAAGTTTTCCAGCAGAGAGAGTCATCAGATATTTCTTGAGCCTGAAAGTATTGATACTGATTGGTATTATCCGAATGGCCTTGCGACAAGCCTTCCCGAAGATGTGCAGAAAGATATGCTGCATTCTATAAAAGGCCTGGAGGGGGCCGAGATAATAAGGCCTGGATATGGCATAGAGTATGAGTTTATTCAGCCTACAGAGCTTTTCGCGAGCCTTCAGACAAAAAAAATAGCAGGCCTCTTTTTGGCAGGACAGATAAATGGTACCACAGGATACGAAGAGGCTGCTGCCCAAGGTTTTATCGCCGGTGTTAACGCCGCCCTTCTTGTAAAGAAAAAAGCCCCTTTTATTCTTGAGAGAACAAACAGCTATATCGGTGTGCTCATTGATGATCTGGTAACAAAAGGTACTAATGAGCCCTATCGTATGTTTACCTCAAGAGTTGAGCATAGGCTTCTTGTAAGAGAAGATAATGCTGATCTGCGCTTGAGAGGTTTGGGCTATGACTTGGGATTAATTACTAAAGCTCAACTTGATCAGGCAGAGAAGAAGAAGCGCAGTATAGAGAGTACGATTACGTATCTCAATAACCAGAGAATAAAGCCCTCCGGGAAGATAAATAGCGCACTGGATAGATTGGGTACCGCCAGTATAAGCAAGGTTGTATCTGCATCAGGACTGTTGAGAAGGCCGCAGATAAAATACCGGGATCTTAAGGATCTGGGGGTAGTTTCGGAGGATCTGCCCCCTGGATGTGAAAGAATAATTGAACTGACTATCAAATATGAAGGTTTTGTAAAGAGACAGGCAGCGAGCATAAAGAAGATGGAAGACATTGAAAAGATAAAGGTTCCAAAGGATATAAAATTTTCAATAATACCAGGGCTCTCTCTTGAAATAGTTGAGAAGCTTGATAAGATAAGGCCCCTGACCCTTGGACAGGCTTCTCGTATTTCCGGTGTAACGCCATCAGCTGTAATGCTCTTAATAATCTATCTTAAAAAATATGGATCTGGCAACAAGCCAGCGGACGAGGCATAATGAAAGAATCTAACCCTTGCCTTTAGCCTGCAAGAGACACCTGCAAGAGGCCCCTTGACATGGACTTCTAACGCTTATATAATATAAAAAATGCTTATACAAGTAATTATATTTTTAATCGGTATAGCCCTGCTTTATAGCTGTGGTGTATTGTTTGTGCGCGGTTCCTCTGATACGGCGCGCATATTTAATATCAGGCCACTTATAGTCGGCGTTGTTATTATAGCTTTTGCCACATCCGCACCTGAATTTTGCGTAAGCCTTTTAGCTTCAATAAAAAATAGCCGTAGCCTCGCGATAGGCAACATAGTAGGGAGTTGTATATGTAATATCGGTATGGCGCTTGGATTATCAGCGCTTATAAGGCCTATCAAGGTTAATCTTTCTATATTGCGTCGTGAAATACCTATACTTTTGGTTGCTACAGCGGCATTATTTTTAGCATGCCTTGATTTAAGGATAAGCCGCCTGGAAGCGGGCCTGTTTCTCACGGGCTTTTTTATTTTTATCTACTACTGCATAAGGAGTGCCAAGAGAGAGCCATCTGATTCTTTACCCCTGCCTGATAAGGCGCTTTCAAGGATAAAGCCTTTTGCGTATCTCGTTATTGGATTGGTAGGCTTATTATCCGGTGCTTATATTGCTGTCAACTCAGCGGTAATCTTGGCAAGACATTTTGGCATAAGTGAGCTTGTTATAGGCCTGACTGTACTGGCTATAGGGACATCTCTTCCTGAGCTTGTCGCCTCGATCGCCGCTTCACGACAAGGGGAAGGGGAGATAAGCATAGGCAATGTAATAGGTAGCAATCTATTTAACATCTTAGGTATAATAGGCGTTATTTGCCTTATAAGGCCTATTATTATAGATAAGAGTGTTATTACGTTAAGTTTGCCACTTCTTATCTTCTACACTCTCGCGTTAGCACCGATAATAAAATCAGGGGCAAGGATAGGCAGGTTAGAAGGAGGGGCGCTCTTATTGAGCTATCTTGCCTATCTATTCCTTCTTTTTAAAATATGAATAAATGTAAACATACAGATTGCAGGGAGCGCGCTTTAAGCCTTTCAGAATTTTGTTGGAGGCATATAGGCGATAAAGAAAAATATCGCCAGGTATTGACAGATTACATATCATGCTCTAATTCCATAAAAGGATTTTACTTAAGACGTCTTGAATTTTCTGGGGCGCAATGGCAGGGTATAGACGCAGAAGAGGTTGACTTGGCGGCTGCTGACCTTTCAGGCGCTAATCTGACGGCCGCAAATTTTAAAAGGGCCAATCTTACCGGTGCAAATTTTGAGAAAGCGGATATGGCTAGTATAGATTTTGAAGAGGCGCATTTACTGCGATGCAACCTTTCAGGTGCGCGTTTATGGAGTGCCGTAATAAAGGATTCAAACCTTGCCGAGGCTAATCTGCAGGAGGCGGATTTTCTAAAGGCTGCTTTCTCTAATGTTAAATTCTGGCATACAAAATTAAATAACGCGAAATTTATTACAAGGCACAGCTTCTCAGGAAAGAGTCCGATTGACGAGACAGGTTTCTTATCTGCCAGTGAAGCGTACAGGAACCTTAAGCAGTATTTTATCGCGAATGGCAGATACGATGATTCAAGCTGGGCCTGTTTTAAGGAGAGGCAGCTTGAGAGAAAGCATTTCTTTAAAAAGAGAAATCTTTTATATTTTCCGTCTCTTATGATGGCGCTCTTATGCGGCTATGGTGAAAAGCCATACAGGGTTATATTGTCTTCAGCGGCCTTTGTTTTCATATACAGTATTATCTACGCGGCCTTGAATATCTTTAAGGTCTCGTTAACAGCTGTTAGTGCTAAAGGTTTTAGTATCTGGGATTATATATATTTTAGTATAGTGACATTTACAACAGTCGGCTTTGGAGATCTTTCCCCCAAGATGGTCCCTCTTTACCAAATGCTGGTAGGCTCTGAGGCGTTTGTAGGCGCTTTTATGATGGGGCTTTTTGTATTTACATTGGCCCGCAAATATACAGCGCGTTAAGTAAGTGCATTAATCTATAGTATGGAAATTA
>CAZDLP010000069.1:0-3953 GCA_964506565.1 uncultured Planctomycetia bacterium | reverse complement strand
GCCTATGGGGCCGATATAACCTATGGTACTAATAATGAATTCGGGTTTGATTACCTGCGTGATAATATGGTTGTGTCTAAAGAAGATATGGTGCAGCGAGACCCATTTTTCGCGATAGTCGATGAGGTCGATAGCATACTTATTGATGAGGCCAGAACACCTCTTATTATATCAGGCCCCGCGGAGGCATCAACAGATAAATATTACCAGATAGATAAGATAATACCAAGGCTTAAAAAGGGTGAGCGTGATGAGCAGACCAAGGAAGAGACAGGAGATTTTATAATAGATGAGAAGGGTCGCACATCGTATCTGACAGAAGCAGGCGAATCAAAGGCATCGGAGCTTTTGGGGATAAAGGATATGCACACGCTCTCTTCTATGGAATATAAGCACCATGTTAATCAGGCATTGCGCGCGCATAATAATTTTAAGGCTGATGTTGATTACATTGTTAAGGATGGGCAGGTTATTATAGTTGATGAGTTTACGGGAAGGCTTATGCCCGGAAGACGCTGGAGTGACGGGCTTCACCAGGCGATAGAATCGAAGGAGGGCGTTAAGATAGAGAGGGAGAATCAGACTCTTGCTACTATCACGTTCCAGAACTATTTTCGTATGTATGAGAAGCTGGCAGGCATGACAGGAACCGCTGTAACTGAGTCAGAGGAGTTTTTAAAGATCTACAGTCTTGATGTCGTCTTAGTGCCTACTAATAAGCCGCTGGCGAGAACCAATTATCCCGATGTTGTTTACAGGACAGCAAAAGAAAAATTTAACGCCATAGTAGATGAGATAACATGCTTGCATAAAGAAGGTAGGCCTGTACTTGTCGGTACCGTATCTATAGATAAGTCAGAGCACATAGGAGAATTACTTAGGCTCAAAGGCGTGCCGCATAACGTACTTAACGCTAAATATCATGAATTTGAAGCGCACATTATAGCGCAGACAGGTAGCAGGGGCGCTGTTACAATAGCAACGAACATGGCGGGCCGTGGAACAGATATCCTGCTTGGTGGAAATCCTGAATCTAAAACAGACGATATGGTAAAGCAGGTAGAAGCAGGTGGCAAGGCAGTCTCAGAGCAGGAGCGGGATGAGATGTTAACAAGGTTTAAGCAGGAGGCTGAGCAAGAGCATAACTCGGTTGTTGATTTAGGAGGCCTTCATATAATAGGTTCGGAACGTCATGAGGCAAGGCGCATTGACAATCAGTTGAGAGGTCGTGCGGGCAGGCAAGGTGACCCTGGCTCAAGCAGATTCTATATATCTTTAGAGGATGATCTTATGAGGATATTCGCCTCTGACAGAGTTGCGCGTTTAATAGATTTTTTCCAGCTTGAAGAAGGACAGCCTATAGCTGAGCATAAACTGGTAGCCAGGTCTATTGAAACAGCCCAGAGGAGAGTAGAGTCTCATAACTTCGATATAAGAAAGCATGTTCTTGAATACGATAATGTTATGAATAAGCAGAGGGAAGTTATTTACGCGGAAAGAAAGACGATCCTGGAAAGCGAGAACCTAAAAGAGCATATATTCAATATGACAGATGACGCGAGTGATGCCGCGCTTGATATTTACGCGCCTGAGAAACTGCACCCAGAGGAGTGGGATTATAATGACCTCCTAAACAGGTTCAGAGGAAAATTTCTTATAAACCTAAGTAAGGATGAGACCCAGTCTTTAAGCCGCGAGGAGCTGAGAAGCTACATCAGCGAAAAAATAAAATCCGCCTATAACGAGAAAGAGGCATCTATCACCTCGGAAAAGATGCAGCGGATAGCAAAGTTTGTTCTCTTGCAAACCATTGACGGTAAATGGAAGGAGCATCTTTTAGGTATTGATCATTTACGCGAAGGCATTCATTTAAGAGGCTATGGACAGAGAGATCCCCTTGTTGAGTATCAGAGAGAGGCCTATGAGATGTTTATGGCTATGATAGATTCTATAAGAGAGGATTCTCTTGAGTATATATTTAGGATACAGGCTGTAGAAAAAGAAGATACCGTAGGGGTTTTTAAAGGTGTATCGCAGGAGCTCATACATCCTGAGGCAGGTTCAATGCGTGATATGCGCAAAAAGGCCCCTGCTGCCGGAGGGATGCCTATTGATATTAATCAGAGCCTTAAACCTCCTCAAGCGCCTGATATAGGCCCACCTAAGACCTATACAAGAGATACTGCCAAGATAGGCAGAAACGACCCTTGTACCTGTGGAAGCGGTAAGAAGTATAAAAAGTGCTGCGGAAAATAATGTCTGTATCGCGCGTTCCAAATATTCTATATCGTTACCTGCCTGCTATCATTTCAGCGATAATCTTATCACTTGGTTTTTCCTCATTCAATCTTTCTTATTTTGCGTGGATCGGGTTTGCCCCGCTCTTTTTTGCGTTACACGAAAAGGATGCTAAGAGCGCTTTTCTGTTATCATACGTCTGTGGTTTTTTATTCTTTTTATTTTCAATGTACTGGCTTGTCAATGTAACCGTAGCCGGATGGATAATATTATCCCTATACCAGGGGCTCTATTTCGGAGCCTTTGGGTTATTCTTTAATAGGCGTTTTATGCTTCATGCCCCACGCTTTGCAGGTTATTTGATACTGCCTAGCGCGTGGTGCATTCTTGAATACCTTCGCTCGCATATAGGTGGGGGCATAGGTTGGAATCTTATGGCTTACTCACAATATGAGAACCTGCCTATAATACAAATATCTGAGATAACAGGTGCGTATGGAATATCTTTTTTGATAATATTGGTAAATTTTGCTGTGTTTACTGTTGTGAAGATGGGGATAAGATGCCAGAAACAAAATAGCAGTTTTTTTGTGAAATCGAACCTATCTTTTAAAGAAGAAATCAAGGCGCACCCTTTTGTCCAGGTCCTTGCAGTCTTTTTAATCGTGATGTCCGTTCTTATATATGGTCAGGCAAGGATAGGTGAGCTTGCTGAGAATTCTATGTCTGCCAAAACCATTAAGGTTTCAGTTATCCAGGCTAACATTAAGCAACTGCATAAATGGGACTCGGCATACAGAAATTATATCCTGGCTCAATACAAAAAGCTTACTATTGATGTGGCAGCTGCAAAGCCCGATGTAATCATATGGCCAGAGACAGCTATTCCGGGTTATCCTGATAGAGATGACCGCCTTATGGAGTATGTAGAAGGCCTTGCGAAAAAGGTTGGAATACCGATTCTTGCGGGTGCACCACTTATTGCAGCGGAGAGCAGCAGGTATGAAGGTGACTATAATAGCGCTCTTTTATTTTCAAGACAAGGCACAATTATAAGGCAGTATAATAAATTGCATCTTGTACTATTCGGAGAGTTTATCCCCTTAAGCAGATACTTTTCATGGCTCTACGATATATTGCCTTTAACAGGAAAATTTATACCAGGCAGCGAATATACAGTATTTCAATTGCCATTAATGAGGGCGTCTCCTTTCTCTGTACTGATATGTTTTGAGGATATTTTTCCGGACTTAGTCAGGCAGTTTGTAAGGAACGGCGCTTTTTTTATGGTGAATATGACAAATGATGCCTGGTTTGGCAAGACATGCGCAGCTTATCAGCATGTCTCAAACTCTGTTTTTAGGGCAGTAGAAAATAGAAGGCCTTTCGTGCGCAGCGCGAATACAGGCCTATCTTGTTTTATCGATCGGTCAGGCATGATCTACTCTAGGGTAGAGGTTAGAGGGGAAGATATTTTTGTACCGGGGCACAAGACATCTCTTGTCGTGGTCTATTCCGATTCGTTTTTTACATTTTATACCAGATTCGGTGATATTTTTACAATGTTCTGTTTTATCGTTGTAGCTATTTTTCTGATTGACTATATACGCTTGCGCAAGTATAATAATTAATTACGTCGGGGCGTGGCTCAGCTTGGCTAGAGCACCTGGTTTGGGACCAGGGGGTCGCCAGTTCGAATCTGGCCGCCCCGACCA
>CAZDLP010000068.1:0-4009 GCA_964506565.1 uncultured Planctomycetia bacterium | reverse complement strand
TGATCCTGGCCCGAGGATTTATCAGCCAGAATCGTTTCGAGCGTGCCCGGGAAGAACTTAATTCTGCCCAGGAGAGGGCTCAAGAGGCCCTTTCCAATTACGGTGTCACCTTGGATACGAAGCAGATTACCAGTCTACGTCTCCAGGCAAAGGCAAAGGAGCGAGAGTACCGTGACCGCATGTTCCGAGACTTATTCGCGAAGGCAAAGGACCAACTCGCAACCGGATATTATTCCACCGGACATGAATCCTTGGAAAAAGCCAGAGAATTCGCAACAAACACACAGTTAAAAGAAACGGACCGGCTTGCCCGGCAATACAACTCGCCGCCCAAGGTGCAGATTGTAACGGAAAGTGGCCCTGTCTACTGGGACACTCCGACTACATTTAGGTATAACGCCACCGACAAGGAAGATGACCCCATTCGTGTGATAAGCTGGGACTTCGGGGACGGCACTTCTGTTAGAGAGAACAGCCCCCAGCACTCCTACGCCAAATGGGACGGTCCTCAAAAGGAACGGCAGTACGTAGTGACATTGAAAGCAACCGATGGGCACACAACTGTTACGACACGAAAGAACCTCACTGTAAAAAGACAAGACTGTGTTGCCCGCGATGGTCCTTTTTGTGCGTTACCCAACGGGATCGTAAAGGACTCCAACAGAGGTCTTGAGTGGGTTGCTGGGCCGGATAGGGACACGGGTTGGAATGAAGCCAGGGCCTGGGTGGAAGACCTGAACATTGACGGTGGAGGTTGGAGGATGCCGACCATGGATGAACTGGAGGGCCTTTACAAGAAAGGTGCAGGCCAACGCAATATGACACCCCTATTGAAGACTATTGGCTGGTTTGTTTGGTCAAGTGAGACTAAGGGTTCGTTGAGTGCGTGGATCTTCTATTTCAGCTCCGGCGGTAGGTCCTGGGCCTTCCACGACAACTCCGGCAACGCCCGGGCTTTTGCTGTGCGTTCCCGGGGCGATGGATAATTTGGTCATTTGACTTTTTGATTATTTAAGTCGAGGGCCCCGGTGAAATACGCTTCGCTTGTTCCTTCGTCAATTTCACAGGGCAGGCCCCGGTGAAATGTATTTCGTTTGCAGTCCTGCTGCGAGGTTAGACATTAGGATATTTGGGTTGCGGGATGATCTTTTAATCAGCGTACCGGCTTTGCCGAAGCCACTGGGTAAGGGTACAGGAGATTTCATCCCCCTATTCGCGATAATTTTTTGAGAGGGCCTGTTTTGGCGTAATATGAACACCTCCCTATCTACAAGCCTTCCTTTGATCACCCAGCCCCATGCCTGGAAAAAAGTCGGCGAGGGCCTCTATCTCGGGGTGTTCATGGCGTTTAACCCGGTAAGCGGTTCAGTCCCCCATGTCCAGATTATCGACCGTTACAACCAGGACCGGGAAAACCTCATTAAGAAATATAGCGCCGTTGTCCACAACCCTTTTCCTCCTGGTTTGTAGGACAATACGAAGAATCTAACTTGACAGAAGCGGAAACATAAACCATAATAAGGTTGCACCATAATAAGGTTATCCGGGGAACAAGGAGAAGAAAATGCGAAATATCACACTGAGCATTGATGATGAAATCATCCGGAAAGTGCGTAAGCTCGCCATTGACAAAAATACTACCCTCACGCAGATGGTAAGGGGTTTTCTTTCGTCCATTGCCGAACGCGATGCGACACGAAAAATCCATGCGCTGGAATCGCTTGAGGCGTCTTTCAATGAGTTCAGCCGGGATATGGGAAAAAGAAACTGGCGCAGGGAGGACCTCCATGAGCGCTAAGACCTTTCTTGACACCAACATCCTTGTTTATGCATACGATGAGCACGAACCCGAGAAGCAGATAAGAGCTCAGACCCTTCTCAGGAAGGCAATCCAAGAAGAGTCTGCTGTTCTGTCAGTCCAGGTCCTCGGGGAGTTTTTTGTTGTGGTCACCCGACGTATAAAAGAGCCCCTGTCGGCAAGTGATGCGGAGAAAATCATAGACACTCTCTCAATTCTCCCTGTTGCTGAAATCGACCTGACTCTCGTGAAACGGGCTATTGCTACCCAAACGCGGTACCGGATATCCTATTGGGATTCACTCATTGTGGCGACGGCAGAACGTGCAGGTTGCAGCACAATCTTGTCCGAAGACCTCAACCATGGACAAAGATACAATGGAGTGCTGGTCGAAAATCCCTTTGAATGACGAATCACGAATCACGTTAGAGACGTGATCTATGGACAGGAATTATGGATGTCGAGGGAATGTGACAAATTTGATCTTGAGGTATGGCTGCGTCGATCGAGTTTGCGGCACGTGTTATTCGGATGTGCTTGGTATCCTGATTGAGCGTCATATCAAGAAACGAGCCCCAGGTCAATTCACCCTGCCAGGTCTTATGAAGATCGAGGTGAAAAAGAAGCCTGCGAGGAAAAAACGAGAAGGAGGAGCCACTATGTCGAGACATAAAATTCTTTGGGTCATATCCGTTCTGGTATCCACAATATTTTCGTTTGTCAATCTATCCCTTTCCGCACAGGAACGGCGGACAGCGCTGGTGATCGGCAATGGAAGCTATAAATCCGCCCCTCTTCGCAATCCCGTAAATGACGCAAAAGATATTACCTCTGCTCTCCGGAAACTGGGATTTACCGTCATACATAAACAGAATGCAACGCAGAAGGAGATGGAGACCTCGATCCGCAAGTTTGGAGAAAGGCTCCGCAAAGGAGGCGTGGGCCTGTTTTATTACGCCGGTCATGGGTTACAGGTGAACGGGATCAATTACATCATCCCATTAGATGCTGAAATGCGAGAGGAAACGGATGTCAAATATGAGGCAGTTGATGCAAGAAGAGTTTTAGACGCCATGTACAATGCTGGAAATGACTTAAACATAGTAATCCTGGATGCTTGCCGGGACAATCCTTTGGCAAGGGGCTTCAGGTCGGGTTCCAGTGGATTAGCACGCATGGATGCCCCAAAAGGCACTATAGTGGCCTATTCTACCTCTCCTGGCAAATTGGCGCTTGACGGTAGGGGAAGGAACAGCCCTTATACTGCGGCGCTGGTGGACTAAATTGATGATCCTGGACTTACCATTGAACAGGTATTCAAGAAATGCAGGAGGCGTATAGACAAAGCTACGAATGGAAAGCAGATTCCCTGGGAGTCCACATCATTGACGGGGGATTTCTACTTTTCCACCAAAGGGGCAGATAACCGCTTCAGTCAAGAGCAGGCGAGGCTTGAAAAGGAGCGTCGAGAACTTGAAAAGCTGAGAGCTGAAATAGAAAGAAAACAACGGGAGTCTCAGAACCAAAGGGTTGAGGTAGCCAGTGTTCCTCCAAATCCTTCCTATACCCGTCCTCTATCATCCACCTCGAACATAATTAAACGTGACGGTATTTATGTGGCCTATGCCAACGGAATCGTGAAAGACACTAAGACAGGTCTTGAATGGATAACCGGACCTGATAGAAGTACAACATGGAATGAAGCCAGATCCTGGGTTCAAAGTCTGAATCTCGATGGGGGTGGGTGGAGAATGCCTACCATGGATAAATTAGCGGGCCTTTACAAAAGTGGATCTGGAATACGCAATATGACTCCACTTTTGAAGACTACTGGCTGGCGTGTTTGGTCAGGGGAAACTAAAGGTTCGTCGGTCGCCGGTGACTTGGACTTCTTCTACGGCTTCAGGGACTGGAACACCCGCGACTTTTCTTACAATTCTCGGGCATTTGCGATGCGTTCCCGGAGCGATAGATAGTTTGATTATTTGACTATTTGTCTCTAACCCAATGTAGAGTCTACCCGTTGTACGGGGGTTAGAATGAGAACACGTAGGTTTCTATCTATATTTTTCTTGATATCGCTAACCTTAATCATGCATTCCCTCGTGTCCGGGGCCACACGTGGTATCAGTGTGGTTGCAAAGACAACCAAGGGCCAATCGCAAAAGATTCAACTGTACGACTACACCGCAGCCTTGATCGTCGGGATTG
>CAZDLP010000067.1:0-4059 GCA_964506565.1 uncultured Planctomycetia bacterium | reverse complement strand
GAAGCTACGGTTCATCTTACAGAAGTGATAAACGAGGAAGTTAATGAGCTTCATATCTGTGAGGAATGCGCAAAGTCAAAAGGAGCTCAAATGCAGCAGCATTTTGGCATAGCTGACCTGCTTTCAGGGTTAGTTGATCTCCCGCATGATAGCCTACCTAAAAAGAAACGCATTCACATAAAATGTCCAAGCTGCGGCATGAGCTATAATAATTTTAAGAAAATAGGACGATTTGGCTGTGCTGATTGTTATGAGACATTTAAAAGGGCTCTTTACCCATTGTTTAAAAAAATACACGGAGTATCATACCGTGCAGGTAAGGAGCCTGGAAACAGAGAAAATAAAAGACCGTTATCCCTCAAGCCGGTAATAGCCAAGAAGGCGCTTAAGCCTGGCCCGGATATAGAGGATCCACAGGCATTGAAGGCTCGCTTAGCCAGGGCTATTGAATTGGAAGAATTTGAGGAGGCAGCACTTTTGCGAGATAAAATAAGAGCGATCGAGATGCATGATAGAGAAACGGGTAAAGGTTAAAAGGTAAGGGTAAAACATAGATGAAATTTAATGATTTAATTGAGCAGACAAGCGAATGGCTTAAAGGAACCGGCCCTGAATCTGATATAGTTATATCAAGCAGGATAAGATTGGCCAGAAATATAGATGGTTTTAAATTTGTTGATTGGTCAGATTCAGATATGAAAGAGAAGGTGGCGAAGATATCGAAGCAGGCCATATCTTTAAACAGCCATATGAAAGATTCTCTGTATATTGATATGGCAGATTTAAGTCCGCTTGATAGGCGTTTTCTTATAGAGAGGCACCTTATAAGCAGGGAACATGCGGTTGACGCGCAATACAAAACTGTTTTTATAAGTAGCAACGAGATTGTTAGTATAATGGTAAATGAAGAAGATCATTTGAGGTTGCAGGTCATACAATCAGGGCTGGCGCTCAATGGCGCGTGGAAGATAATGAAGAATATAGAGAAGGGCCTTGAGAAGAAACTCAAGTTTGCCTTTTCTGACGAGTGGGGCTATCTTACAGCGTGCCCGACAAATACGGGAACAGGCTTAAGGGCTTCTGTGATGATGCATCTTCCGGCCATAGTGATTACAAGCCAGATAAATAACCTAATCAACGCTCTATCCAAGTTGGGGCTTACAGTGCGCGGATTTTTTGGGGAAGGCACTATAGCGGCGGGTAATTTTTTCCAGATATCAAATCAGGTTACTATGGGCAGTAGCGAGGAAGAGATAGTTGACAATCTGACAAGAGTTGTTAAGCAGATAGTCTCCCAGGAAAGAGGCTCAAGGCGCTTTTTAAGGGTAAGAAAGAAGGATATAATAGAAGACAGGATATCGAGAGCATATGCCACACTTGAGGCGGCGCATATCATAACAAGCGGTGAGACAATTGATCTCTTGTCACTTGTAAGGCTTGGCATAGGGCTTGGCATAATCAAAGAATTGGATATACATAAGCTTAATAAACTACTTATGCTTATACAGCCGGCGCATCTTCAGAAGCTTGCCGGCGCAGAGTCATCTTCCTCTGAAAGGGATATTAAGAGAGCAGAGCTTATACGAGAAAGATTAAAGACCAAAGATTAATAACATAAAAAAGGGGGATAGATGTTCAACAGATTTACAGAAAGGGCTAGAAAGGTAGTAGTCCTGGCAAAGGAAGAGGCAAAGAGATTTAATCACAATCACATCGGCACAGAGCATTTGCTTCTTGGACTTGTCAAAGAAGGAGAAGGGGTGGCGTCAGCGGTATTGCAGAATTTAGGCCTCTCCCTGGAGATGATAAGACTTGAAGTGGAGAAGCTTGTCCAGACAGGGCCTTCTACCGTGATCTCCGGCGATATACCATTTACTCCAAAGGCAAAGAAGGTTATTGAGCTCGCGATGGATGAAGCACGACATTTGGGCCATAATTATATTGGTACGGAACATCTTTTACTCGGTCTTATAAGGGAGTCTGAGGGGGCCGCTTCACAGGTGTTGCTTAATCTAGGTTTAGATTTGGCGCGTGTACGCAATGAGATCATGGCTCTTTTAGGTTCTGTTACTCCGGGCCAGGCGCCAACAACCAGTACCGAGAAGAGCAAGACCCCTGCTCTTGATGCTTTTGGCAGGGAGCTTACGCAATTAGCTAAAAATGGGAAACTTGATCCTGTTGTTGGTAGGGCAGATGAGATAGAGCGCGTTATACAGATATTAAGCCGTCGAACAAAAAATAACCCGGTACTTTTAGGGGAAGCCGGAGTAGGCAAGACAGCTATTGTGGAAGGACTTGCGCAGAAGATTGTAGTCGCTGATGTCCCTGAGACCCTTAAGGGCAAGAGAGTTATTGCTCTCGACCTGGCCCTTATGGTTGCCGGAACAAAGTACCGCGGCCAGTTTGAGGAGAGAATAAAGGCGGTAATGGATGAGATAAAACGTTCAGAAAATATAATCGTTTTCATAGATGAGCTGCATACATTGGTAGGCGCAGGTGGCGCTGAAGGAGCGATAGATGCTGCTAACATATTAAAGCCCGCACTCTCACGAGGAGAGATACAGTGTGTTGGGGCTACAACTCTTGATGAGTATCGCAGATTCATTGAGAAGGATGCCGCGTTGGAGCGGAGATTTCAGACTATTATGGTTGAGCCGCCCAGCGTTGACGAGACAGTCGAGATACTTAAAGGCTTGCGTGAGAGATATGAATCGCATCATAAGATCAAGATTACAGATGAAGCTCTTAGTGCAGCGGCAAAGATGTCTGACAGATACTTATCAGACAGGTTTCTGCCTGATAAGGCGATAGATATTATAGATGAGGCTGGTTCACGTGCGCGCTTGAATGTAATGACAGCGCCCCCCAATCTTAAAAAGCTCGAATCTGATATAGAAGAATGCCGCAAGGATAAAGAGAGCGCTGTAAGGGCGCAGGATTTTGAAAAAGCCGCTAAGTGTAGAGACGTAGAAAGAAATACGAAGATTGAATTAGAAAAACAGCGCAACGTCTGGAAAGAGAAGAGTATGGAGCAGATACCTGAGGTGGGCTCTGATGAGATAGCCTACATAATTGCGAAATGGACAGGCATACCGTTGTTAAGATTGGAAGAGGGTGAATCTGAACGGCTTCTTAAGATGGAGGAAGAGCTTCATGAGAGAGTAATAGGACAGGATGAAGCTATCAAGGCTATAGCACACGCGGTAAGGCGCTCAAGAGCAGGAATAAAAGATCCTCGCAGGCCTATCGGATCATTTGTATTTTTAGGTCCAACAGGCGTTGGAAAGACATTGCTGGCGAGGGTACTAGCGGATTTCATGTTTGGCGACGAAGACGCTATGATACAGCTTGATATGTCTGAATATATGGAGAAATTTAATGTGTCAAGGCTTGTTGGCGCACCTCCGGGATATGTTGGTTATGATGAAGGGGGTCAGCTTACTGAGAAGGTAAGGAGAAGGCCTTACTCCGTAGTGCTCTTAGATGAGGTTGAGAAAGCGCACCCGGATGTATTTAATTTGTTATTGCAGATCTTTGAGGAAGGTAGGCTCACAGATAGCTTTGGCAGAAAGGTTGATTTCAAGAATACGGTTATTATTATGACATCAAATATAGGTGCTGACCTTTGGAAGAAGCAAGGCGCCATGGGTTTTAAGCCTAAGGATGAGAATCAATCTTTTGAGGACGTTAAGGTAAGGTTGTTAGAAGCGATGAAGAAGGTGTTTAAACCGGAATTTTTAAATAGGGTTGATGATACTATAATCTTTCATCCGTTAGCTAAGAATCATCTTGAAAAGATACTTGAGATAGAGACTGCCGGTGTAGTAAAGAGGCTTTCTGAGCACGATATAAAATTAGAGCTTACAAAGGAGGCTAAGGCATTTATTATTGAGAAAGGCTTTGACCCTATATATGGCGCGCGTCCTTTGAAGCGTACTATCCAGAGTTTTTTAGAAGATCCTTTGGCTGAAGAGATTATTAAGGGGAGTTTTAAGGAGCTTAAAAAGATAAAGGTTGGTTTCTCTAAGGATCATCTTACTTTTGATAAGACCTGATACT
>CAZDLP010000066.1:0-4099 GCA_964506565.1 uncultured Planctomycetia bacterium | reverse complement strand
CAGGAGCGGTTTGCCGAGCTTTATGAAGTAGCTCCATCTTTAGCAGGCGTGGATAGCGCATTAGGCAAGGCCTCTTCATCAGGTATAAGGCGTCGCATAGCCAAAGGTTTTGTTATAGCGGCAATGGCAACAACTTTTGCAGCGATGGCAGGAACAGGCTGGTATCTTCAAAGAGCCTCTATGCGTTCTCATGACGCGGCAATGGAGACCTTTGGCATACAGCAGGAGCTGCCATCGGATCAATGGCAGATTATATTAGATACGCTAAGAGAAATTTACGCTCTTGTAAAGGATGTAGAAGCACCGAAGCCTCGCCAAATGGAGATGAAATTTAAAGTAGGCAAGATAGCGCGTATTTCGCGAGACTATATAATGGATAATCTAGATATCATACATAAATACGCTGAGGAGCAGGGCATAGAACCGAATTATCTTGCGGCAATAATCCTAGCAGAGCAGATGGATATAGATGAGTTTAGCTTAAAAGGTGAGGGTACGGATAAGGTGGGAGCATTGTATGGCTATAAGACAACGAAAGGCCCGGGTCAGATCAAGATTAAAAACGATGACCCATTATGGGAAAAATTCAAGAATGTTCGGTGGAAAACATATGCTAATAAGACCACAGATGAACTTTCAACAGAACAGCTTGACAACATATTGTATGGCGGCGATATCAAGAATCACATACTAGCAATAGCGATAATCTTGCGCGAAAAGCGCGATTCACTTAAAGCTTCCCATCCGCTCTCTGCCATGCAAGAGAAGCTGCAACTAGGTGTGTTGTATACATCAACATATAGAGGCTTTGTTAATGAAGACAAAGAAGATTTTTGCACACTCGGAGAACTGCAAGCTAGCGCATTAACACAATCACAATTTCATGCTAAAGTTGCCATTATTCTAGAAAAGTTTATGGATGAATGGGGCTTGTATCATAAATATAAATACGTACCTGAAAAACTCTTGCTATCGCCATTAACAGATAGTGAGAAAGAAGCGCCAGCAAAATCTTCCTCATCAGGCAGGAAAACGATGCAGCTATGGGAAAGCGGACACATTGTTTTGCCAAAGGATTCCCAGACTGAATTAATAACAGGACTAGGAGCATGTTTTGCCGTAGCAGCTAAGAATATGAATACAGGCCAAAGGTTTATGTCGCATCTTGAGCCTATCAAAGGCGAAAAAGATTCGTGGAAAGATGAGTATATAAACAGTGTTCTCCCGCTGGATGAGATTGAGGGGCCTGATTGGAGCGCAATCATTATTCCGTCGCGCGCAGAGTACGATAGTCTGCCCAAAGGGCACAGAATAGTACTAGATGATATAAGAACACATTTGGAAAAGCAGAACAAGGTTCGTGTAGTTCGTGTTAAAAGCGATGAGGATGCCAGGGTCCATAAACGAGTACACTTCCAAGCAGATGGTACTATTGAGATTGTGCTTCCTGAAGACGGCGGAGTCTCTTACAAAATAGATGTTTTGACAAAATCCTCATCTGCAGGTACAACAGTTGTGCGCCCGTTAGATAATATACCGGCAGAAGAGATAAAGAACATTCTTGTCGTGGGAGATTACAAGAAGTTATTCACAGAGCCAAAATTGGGGGAGGCAATCATTGATTTATGGCCCCTCGTTACCTCTCTTTGCAAAAAATACCCAAAAGCAAAGATCTATGTATCGGCCCCTTACGCAGGTTTCTATTTAGCAGCCCACTTTAATGGGCAGATAGTGCCTTTACCATCTTCGATATCAGATGTATACCAATGGGGATACGACGAATCAAAATGGCTTGTAAAAGGATTAGACGGCAAAGAAAAATTACTTTACCGGGCGCAGGATATTTCTGCAACCGATCTAAAAACAAGCAACGTGCGAGAATCTTTTATCAATAATAAGGATTTTTTTGATACAGAGACCGGTAACAAACAACACAAAGCACAAGAAAAGCGCGGGGTTGACATGGTATTTGACGTATCTGTAGTACCAAGCCTAAGATTCCACTTTCTAGGGCGTGCAGATAGCATTCGACCGCATTTATTCAACATAGAATCATTTCTTGCGCATGGAAATGCGCGCAATAGTTCAGTAACTCCGAAACAGCCCAAACTAGTGACTTATTATGACAAACAAGGTAACGCTTATAGTGTAGATTATGGAAATGCACTAGATAATTTTTTTGCGGTGCATGAATTGGGACCAGCGGGTATCTGGCAAGCAACACAGGCTATTACAAATGGTTTGGGATTTGATAATGACAGCAATGAGCTAGATTATATCAAGTGCAGTGACGAGGGAAAAGCGCGCGCAAAATATTTTATCGCTCAGTTGCAGGGTGTTTTTGATGGAAAATCAGAAAAACATATTTTTGATACAACCAAAAGGATTATCGTAGTTAATGTATATGCACAGACGCAAAGCAATTTAATGGGTGCTAACACGCAGCAGAAGATAGATACCTGGGCAGAATATATCAATGAGATTATTCAAGCAACTAGAAATACATATATTATTTTTACAAGAGGCGGATCAATGGACCCGGATACTACCTTTGTAGAGAGTATAGTAGCGGCAGTGCAGGAAAAAAGCAGCAGCCATCTTAGGATAAATGAAAATGCGTTAATACTGCCAAAGGAATCATTATACCCAAGGATAAACGAAATAATTGGTACAGCCGATGCAGTAGTGACTTTAGATACAGGTATGAGTCATTATGCTAATGCAGTGTTTAATAAGCCTACATTGCTTATTACATCACCAGATATCTTGCATTGGTCTACGCCGCGCGATAACGTTTATTTCATAGAAAGAAACCTAGCATTAGAGGGAATATATGGTGACAGCAAAGAAGGGGTATTACATAGTATCAAAGCAGCCACGATACTTTTAAATGTATTGCTGGATACGGAATCAGTTCTCAGTATTCTTAAAAGCAGCAAAGAGGAGGGTGTGCTTGTATGGCTTAATTTGAATGGTAGAATGCAGCAACTCAAGGCGCTGCTGCGAAAAAAACATATTGGTGGGGCAGATATATTTATAGATGATTCTGCGCAGGCAAGATTTCCAGCGGTTGTGGCAGATTTTATTGAGCGAAAAGCTAAGCAGAACGCAAAGGATCTTTGGCCCATTGCTGAACCAATTGAAGTATCTTCCGATGGCATTAAGGTATTGGATACAGCACTATGTAATAGGATAGACAGTGCAACTAGGTTATTCTTTGCTCCTATTGATAGCGAGGTAAGCCTATTTGCTACGAGAAAACGCATAACACTTATTACGGATCATTATAACTTTACAAAGGCAGATAAAGACCAGCTAAGTAGACTTGCTAAACTTAAGACTGAAACAAAGTACGGCAGCAATAGCAAGATAGGGATTGTGCTCGCATACGATGATCTGTATGCAGAGAATTATGAAAGAGTAAAAAAGTTCTTAATAGAGTGTGGGTTTTCCGATACTGACATAGAGATAGCAGACGATTTCAGCAGTTTACAAGATAAGAAAGGAAGGAAGTGGAAAGGCATACCTCGCGCAGAGCAGATTGCCATGATAGCAGCGAGTAAGCAGAGCAGTAGCGAGGCTATTGTCACAATGACAAACGAAGATACAGCAACGGGCATAAGGAAAACACTGTCAACAGAAGAGTTATTAGGGAGCTCGGTAATGGGCAAGGTTATAGTAGCGTCAATGGAAGGCGCAACGCGAGAAACAGAGATAGGAGACTATATAATAGCAAAAGGAGATATCATGTTCAGTTTTCTCCTTTCCGCTGCGGTAAACGAAACAAATAAGATATTGAGCAACGATACAGGTGCTAAATTCTATGCTCCATTAATCTTTCCTCTTCCTCCAATCGATAGTGATGCTTTCGCGCAATTTATAAACGACCTCATGGATATCAAGACCGCAATCGAAGCCACCGCCTCCGCTGCTTAATCCTACTAAAATAGTAATATATACAGCCTGTTTTTTTCTACCAATGTTGACAAAATCAGTATAATATGATATATTTACCTCAATGCGTATATACAATGATATAACAGAGACCATAGGAAACACTCCGCTTGTAAGGATATCAAATATTGATACCTTTGGCGCG
>CAZDLP010000065.1:0-4129 GCA_964506565.1 uncultured Planctomycetia bacterium | reverse complement strand
AATATTGAGTATAATAAATTTGTAATTTAAAGAAGCCTATAATTTTATAATTATAGTTTTAAGGACAAGAATAAAGGAGGGTTATCTTGCTATTTCTTATATTCGCGAGCTGTGTAGCGTTTTTGTTTGGCATAATGTTTATATTGTTTCCAAAGGGATTGGTGGAGATGACTAAATGGGCCAGTATGATAGCATCGGACATTGACGAAAAGGCATTGAGATATCGCATAGGCCTTGGCATATGTTTTCTTCTGCTCGGGGCATTTTTTTGGTTTATCGTTTATTATATGAAGGCTATACTTATATTAGAGGGGCTTAATTGATTGATTTCGTTAAAATAGAAAAATCTATTAAAAGCGCGTGTTTGAAATTTATGCCTTCGCCCCCTGTCCTTGGGGTCGAAACATCACAGATATCTGTAAAAATAATCATCCTAAAACAAGAATCAGACTCATCGGCGTCATTGCTTAATTACTTTATAATACCTCTCAGCAAGGATGAAGGCTACGAAAGCCAAGAATTCGCATCCAAGGTAACTAACCTATTAAAGGCCCTCCAGCTTCCCCATAATATCGAGGTAAAGTTTGTAGCTTCAGGCTCAAAGATAGACAGTAAGCGCATATCCCTGCCTTCTATGCCTATTGGTGATATAGCGCAAGCTTTAAGGTGGCAGGCAAAGGATCATTTTCTATTTAATGTCGACGAATCGGTGCTGGATTTCGAGGTCTTAGAAAGTCATAAAAGGGTGAATGACCCCGATGGTATCGAGGTAATCGCGAATATAGCCAATAATCGTTTTGTTGATGAACGCATCTCTTTCGCGGAGAAGGTTTTTAAAGAGAATTTTTCTCCCACGGTCCTTACCCCGGTAGCGTATTGTTTACACAATCTTTACATGCTTGGTAAGCCGCAACCTATTAATGATCCGATAGCTATTATAGACATAGGGCATTCTACCACTACTATCGCTATTATAAAGAATAATACGATAAGACTTGTAAGGCAGGTTGGGGTTTCGGGACAGGATTTTACAGAATCAATGGCCGGGACCCTCGCTTCAGAGAATGGTGAGATCGAGCTCTCTCTGGATCAGGCTGAATCGCTTAAGAAGGAGATAGGTATACCGGATGAGTCAGAAGACCTGCTAAAAGATGGCTTATCAGCCAGGCAAGTCAGTTCCATGATAAGACCTGTACTCGAGAGGCTTACTAATGATATAAGGCGTTCTTTTGAATATTATTCCAGTCAGTTCGGAGAGGGTAACGTAGTAAAGATTATACTCAGTGGCGGTATGTCAAGGATGAAGAATATTAAGCATCATATCTTTTCTATGCTTTCAATGCCGGTTGAGTTGCTCAATGCGCCGGAGAGCTTGAAACTGAAACTTAAGGGCGATACAGCAGAGAATTTTAAAGAAGACTTTTCTGTGATCGCTCCTTGCATAGGTGCTGCCTTGGCTGACCCAAAGAAGATGAATCTTATGCCCGATTTTTATAAAAAACAGGATATAAAGAAGATAAAGAAGACATCGATAAGACTGGTTTTTATTCTTGTTACGTTAATGCTTCTGGTTTTTTATCTCTTTGATTTTGGCCACGAACAAGCCTTGCGCAAGGTTCTTAACGCTAAGCAGCCTCAATGGCAGAAGTTACAGGAGGTGCAGGAACTTTATTCACAAATAGCGCAGAAGAACGCTATTATGAACCAGACATTAAAGAGACAGGTGCCTCTGTATTATATATTTAAATCATTAAGCAATCTTATGCCACGAGAAATGTACCTGCGGGATATTGTGGTAAAAGAACACGCTACTAGCATGGACATGGGGGGCATTGTTCTCGAGACGGACGAGACAGCGGAGGTTACGTTATCCAGATTTATAAGAGTTTTGGAGGATTCAGAGTTTTTTCATAATGTAATGTTAAATTCAACGAAAGACGTAAAGGTTTCAAAAAAACAGGCTTTGGAATTTCAGATAAGCTGTAACTTAGGAAGCGCAAAATGAGCAAGGCCATATTAAAAGATAAAAAGCAATATGTGGGCATGGCAATTATGCTTATTATAATTATAGTCTTTTCTGCCTTTGTTTATATCCCCCAACACCAGGAGGTATCGCGTCTTAATAGCCGCATCGGCGAGATAGAGGATCAGATAGCTCTTACAAACGCCATGCTTGGCGATATAGAGAAGTTAGGACCTATATTAGGACATATGCAGCAGGAGATGAAGCTCTTTGAGAAGAGATTGCCTACAAAAAAACAGATATCATCTATAGTTTCTGAGCTCTCAAGCCTGGCACAGTCCTCTGGACTCGAGTTGGTGAGTATAAAACCTGAAAAACCTATACAGGCCCTTGATAAGGAGGGTAAGCCCGTTCATTTGGACAAGAGACCGCTTGACAGTATAAAGATATATCTTGAGTTGCGTACTTCATATAAGGCATTAGCGGAATATATTAAAAAGATACAGGACAGTCTTAATATACTTGCGGGCATAGATGGTATCATGATAAGTAGAAAAATTGATACAACACCTAAACTTATGGTAGGCTTGACGCTTACTGTCTACGTGATAGGCGAGAGGTAATTTTTTATGGGATCCGTTGATTTTAAGAATATGGATAGCAAGGCAAAGATCGAGATAGCCATTACCTTTGTTATGGTCATAGCGCTAATCCTTGTCCTTGTAAATAGTCTTAAGGTTATTTTTAAATTAAAGAAGAATAAGGGATCTGTTCCTTATGTCTCCGCGGATGCTTTTAAGGAGATTATAAAAAGAGATGTAACGGCCGCAGAGAATGTTAGTCAGGGTGCTGGCGTGGACAAATATCAAAAGGCTATACAGGATGAGGATGCCATGCCCTGGGGCAGGGATCCATTTTCAGAAAAACTCGCTCTCTCAGGCGGGTCTCTGGCAGTATCCGATCTTAAGCTGGAAGGCATACTTTTTCATTATGGTAATGTGCCTCGTGCGGTTATAAATGGTGAGATGGTCGGCGAGGGTGACAAGTTAGGGCCTATGACTGTTAACAAAATAAGCAAGGACTCTGTTATCTTGACTGACGGCGAGAAAGACTATAAATTGCAACTATGATAAGGGCAGGGTATTCTTGTGAGGATGTATTAGTACCTATGAATTCTCCAAAAATTTTACTCATAGATGGCAACAGAAAAGACAGAGACGCTGTTTCTGCTTTTCTTGGCGGAGAAGGCTATGTTGTCGAATGTGCTGATAATGGGAATGAAGGACTCGAGAAGACTAGGCAAGAGAAATTTGACCTTGTGATCCTTGATCTGATCCTGCCTGACATGAAAGGCGAGGAGATATGCGCCAGGCTTAAATCAAGAAGGAATAAGAGGACCGTGCCTGTGCTTATATTAAGCGCAAAAGATGAGATAGAAGATATTGAAGAGCTTTTCCGGAGAGGCGTCGATGACTATATTGTAAAGCCTCCGAGGCTCTCGCATCTTATAAAAAGAGTGGAATTTCATATCTCCAATAAGCGCATGAATAAGTAATGCCTTAACCGTTCTTGACGAAACTTGATAAAATGAATCCCTTTCTTAAAGAAGGGTTTTTATGTGTTTCATTAAGTACACTTTGAAGTTAAAAAGTTTTGTAACGCTCCTAGCGATCTCTCTTTTTTGACCCTGCCTAAGATCTTAGTAGATTAGTACATACTGGCTTATACGCTGGTTTACGCAGAAACGTTCGCAAACCCCAGCGTGGTTTCTCGTTCTATCTTTAATATATTGGTTGCGAGGAACCTCACTTGTTTTAAGCTCTTATTTAACGGTTTGCTCACGCCACTTTGTTGTTCATTCATATAAGTTAATTGACACGGAAAAACCATGCCATTCGCAACAAAAAGGTTCTGCTTGAAACCAGTGTATAAGCCAGAGCTAAACGGTTTTGTTGTAACTGGAGCAAGACCTTGTTGGTGCGAGCGGGCAAGGTTCGCCCTGATTAAGTTCTATGCGAGAGCGAGCAGCAACGTGGAGTAAAATTTCCACGCCGGGAAAATTTTACGTTCTTGCGCAAGTTGCAACGAAACCGTCCTGTACAGAGAAGTGGATGACAACATATAAGTGATTGCATAAGCTATGCTTTTAGCATATTAAGATGGCAC
>CAZDLP010000064.1:0-4170 GCA_964506565.1 uncultured Planctomycetia bacterium | reverse complement strand
TGTGCACGCGAATAACGCCCTTGGTGATGTTCCACACCGTGTACTCCTCGGCGAGACTCAGCGGACCGTCTTAGGTTGTCCGGATACGATCATTGATCTCTTTCGAGGTGTCGGAATCGTTGAAGAAGTGATAGGTAAAGGTAATCCGCGGATTGACGAGCGACATCGCTTTGCCAAACGCTTCAGGCGCAGTGTGGATCTGTTTGCCAACCGCTAAAGCGCCTTGCAGTGTAAGTCTAAACTTTGTGATCATGTCCGGCACGGTGAAAAAGCACTCATGAATCGCCAGATCGGTATACTTCGCAAAACACTTGTTCGGACAGGTGCATCGTCAGACCTGCTTCACCAGCACAAGCAATACTGTGTAGAATACGACCCCCAACTCATTATGTATCTCCTTACGGCCGAACTATGGCTTCTTCTCCAATTTCGCACCTACTACCTTTTAGGCAGCGCTTCAACAAAGAACGAGACGATCAGAAGGAGGCCGAGATCTGCGATGCAGGTTGCAATACTCACGTTCTCCTTTCCGAATTTTCGGCGGCTCTCGCACTCAGCCGTCGCCATCAATTCCATCACCAGGCAGCGGATGCCGTAGCTGTAACTGGTCAGATGAATAGTCCGTGCATCTATCTGTAGAAAAGAGGTCGACGCCTATTCCAAAGACTTCAAGGCTTCATTAGCCTGTTTTAGGTACACCTTTGCTTCGTATTCTTCAAAAATTTGGATAGCTTCGGAGAGGTATTCCCTGGCTTGGTCGTTTTTCTTTCTAGCTTTGTGTAACAGACCCAGATCCAGGTTTGCTGTTGCAAGCAAGCCTTTCGCTCCCAGTTCTTTTGCCATTTCGATGGCTCTGGCAAAATGTCCCTCAGCTTTTTTACCTGCAAACGGGACGTTTTTAGCCAAAAAGCCGATGTTTTTGGTCATGAGCGAAAAGGTGGGTGTGTGCCCTGTGGCAATCTGGGAATAGACTTTTCCAAACACATATTCAGACTGGGCATGCCAGAATTTCCTCTGATTTTCAATCAGGACCTGTTGCACCTTTTCCAACATGTTTAGTCCTTGCTTCATATGGCCCTTGGCAATCAAGGTGGGGGCTAAAGATAAGTGGGCTACTTGGCTAAGCTGCCCAATACCGTTTTTCTCACAAAACCTTAAGCTTGATTGTAAAACGTCTTCTGCCTCCTGAAACAGGCCGCCAAGAAGATAAGCATAACCTAATCCAATCCTGGGGAACTGATAATAGAAAGGGTCCAATGCAACTTCAGCTGCGTTTTTACAACTTTTTTGTGCTGATTCCATGTCTCCGGTCAGGATGTAACCCCACGCATCTACCCAATGTCCGAATACCTTGCTTCTGTTATTCGAGTTTTTTTCGCCATAGTCTAAAAGGACCTTTGAGCCTTCTATAACCCTTCCTATATCTCCTTTCATGAAGTTGATGTAGCTGAGTCCTCCAAGAGGTTTGAAAAAGAGGTATTGATCGGACGGAAACGACTCAGCTATTTTCCGGCCCCTCTCACCAAAGCCGATACCTTCATCAAAAAGGCCCAATTCCGCACATGTCCAACTGAGCCAGGTGCACGCATACCCCACCACTTTTTCGTTACCGGAACTCTCACCCAAATCCAGTGCTTTGCACAAATATTCATAGGAATGTTTTACTTTGCCGGCCATAAAAAGGGCAACACCGAACCATGTATAAAACATCCCGAGCCGGGGTTTGTCGTCCAAGGACTCTGCCATATCTTTTTGAGAGCTGAAAAGAGCGATGAATCCCTTTATATCGCCGAGGTAGTAATAGGCGTAGCCCCAGCTATTCAGAATGTCGATGAGAATAAATTTCTCTTCTTGAGTTTTGTTATCTTTAGGTGCAAGGATGTCAAAAGCTTCGTTGTAGTATTGATGGGCCTCTTCCACTGCGTACCTTGCCAGACTCTTTTCGCCTGACTTTACAAGGTAGTTGACCGCCTTTATAACAGACTGACCCCGGGTAAAATGAAAGGCTAAAGTCTCATAAAATTCCGAAAGTCTCTCTTTGAATACGCCCTCCATGACCAGGGCAATTTGCTCGTGTATTTCCTGTCGGTCTTTTTTGAGCAGACCATTGTAAACGACCTCCTGGGTAAGGGGGTGTTTGAACATATACTCCAGATCCGGTTGAAAGGACCGAGCCCTGATCAGATCGAGTCGCTCGAGGGTGCTTAGCCCCCGCTCAATATTCTCATGTAGCCCCGTGATCTTTAAAAGGATCTCGTACAGAAAGGCCCTCCCGATCACCGAAGCCTCTTGAAGTATACGCTTGGTTCCTTTTTCCAAACGGTCAAGCCTGCCGGAAATAAGGCCATGGATCGAAGATGATATGTCAGAATCACTGATAGGTCTTGTGATTTTCCAGGTACCATTATCGCGGATAAGCGCCTCAGATTCGATCAGGGAATTGACCAGTTCTTCCAGGTAAAAGGGATTTCCCTCCGCTTTGTTCTGAACTAACCGCTTCAGATCAGAAGGTATATTTTTTGTCTCAAGTAGAGATTCCAACATGTCCTGCGCATCTGAAAGTGAAAGGTCCTGTGTTTGAATCTCCTGGTAGTTCCCACCGATGCTGCTTAACTGATGACTCGTGAAAAGATTAAAGGTAGGCCTGTAGACACAAAGAACAATCGCGGGTTGTCGGATCTCTAAACATGCGCGTCGAAGCAGTTCTACAAAGGAGGGGTCTGCCCAGTGTAAATCCTCCAGAAAGAAAACGGTCGGACCTTTCTTGGCTAACGCTGAAAAAATAGTCTGGATTCCTTCCTGAAGACGGGTTCTCCAGAGCTCGGGGCTGACATCCTCTACCCCAGAGTAAGCCAGCGAGTAAAGACGACCCACGTAAGGAACAACATCCTCTTTGTTGTCAACAAGATGTTCGATCCCGGATCCGAGTTTTTCCCTCACGTTTTCAATGGGATCGTCTTCTTTAATTCGAAATACCCTGTTCAGGAAATCGATCAACGGAAAATAGGGTATGTTTTGAGAATAAGCATAGGCGTGTCCTTCTAACCATTGAATCCGGTTAAGATCAAGCGTCGCTTTGAATTCTTCAACCAGCCTGCTTTTTCCCGTGCCGGCACCACCGCAAATAGAGAAAATCCTTCCTTTTCCTTCCCGGAGGTTTTCAACGGCCTCTTCAAGTTGGTCGAGTTCCGCCTTCCTGCCCACGAGATCGGATCTCATGCCGGAAAGACGGCGTATTGTTAGTGGTTTCTCCTTTTGGGACAACACCTTATGAACATTGACAGGCTCTCTCTTGCCTTTGACCATGGTTGGTTCTAATGATTCGAAAATGAAATATCCCTCGGCCTGGCGGTATGTATCCTGACTCACTAAGATCTCACCTGTCTCAGCGAGACCCTGCAGACGTGAGGCGAGATTGATCGTATCGCCGGACGCCCCATGGATTCCTCTTTCCGTGTCCATTTCGCCTGTGACAACAAGCCCGGTGTTTATGCCGGTGTGCATGGAAATGTGTTGCCCGATCTTCTTTTCTATTTCAGGGCTTATGCCTTCAATCAGATCGTGGATTTCTCTTGCCGCCCGAATTGCCCTCACAGGATCATCTTCGTGAGTTTTCGGAATACCAAAGAGTGCCATCACGGCATCACCCACAAACTTTTCGATAAATCCCCCATATTTTGCCACGACCAGCGCAATTTCGCCAAAGATACGGCTCATGATTTCTTTAACTTCTTCAGGGTCAAGTCTCTCTGATATTGCGGTGTATCCGGAAAGATCAGAAAAAAGTACGGTTACATATTTTCGCTCACCTTCAAGCTCGGGGAGCGATTCTTCTGCTGCTACTGTTCTCTCCAGATTTTGGCCGCAGTCTCCGCAGAAATCATCGTCTGGAAGAACCTTAACTCCACATTGGGGACAACACAACAAAAGCTTTCCACCACATTTCCGGCAGAACTTCTTTGTCTCAGGATTTTCGGCTTGGCATTTCGGGCATTTCATTGTTGATACCCTCCAGATCTAAGAAAAGGCCGCTTTGAGGAAAGAAAGGATGGTTTGTCTGCTTTTGATGGGCTTGAGTATAAGTGAGATGTTGTTCGATGTCAATTCAGGGACGATTCCCACATATTGTATGTCTTTTCAAGGACCTCCAATGCTGGGTTACGTGCATTA
>CAZDLP010000063.1:0-4529 GCA_964506565.1 uncultured Planctomycetia bacterium | reverse complement strand
AATACCTTACCCCATGGGTCTTTGTAAGCTCTCTAAACTCCCGAAGAAATACGGATGTCATCCCTCCCGGCAACCCGGTACCTATCTTCCTACCATCAACCTTTACAACAGGTATGAGCTCCGCTGCAGTACCTGTCAAAAAGCACTCATCCGCCGTATATATCTTACTGCACTTAAAAGGTATTTGCTTTAATTGAACCTTAGTTTTTTTGGCTATACCGATCACCATCTCACGCGTTACACCCATAAGTATGCCGACAGAAGCCGGGGGGGTGTAAACCACATTATTCTTTATTATAAATATGTTATCTCCTGTACACTCTGTTACATAGCCCTTGGCATTGAGCATAATAGCCTCTTCATGTCCGCCTTTCATGGCCTCTATTTTCGCCATAATATTATTAAGATAATTTAGAGATTTTATGCCCGGATGCAAACTCTCAATGGAGTTCTGCTGTGTATCCGCGGTAATTATACTTAAACCTACATCATAAAACTTGCGCGGATAGAGCGCTATCTTATCAGCTATAATAATAACAAGCGCGTTGCCTTTGCATTTACGCGGGTCCAGACCAAGATCACCTTCCCCGCGGGTAACTATAAGCCTCACGTATCCATCAACGATCTTATTTTTTTTCAGTGTATCGCATACCGCCTTCACCATCTTATCTCTGCTAATAGGTATCTTAAGTGTAATCGCGGCCGCGGATTTATATAGGCGATCGATATGTTCCTCTAAACAGAATACAAGCCTGCTATATGAACGTATCCCCTCAAAGACTCCGTCACCATACAAAAGCCCGTGATCAAACACAGAGACCTTGGCATCTTTTTTGCTGCAAAATTTACCATTTATATATATCTTTAACGGCATAACCTATCTCCCTATTTTATCTTTCCATCCTCAATATGTAAAATGCGGTCAGCAAAATCCGCTACCTTCTCATTATGCGTAACTATCAAAAAAGCCTGTTTCGTTTTTTGATTTAAATCCTTTATAAGTTCTAATACAATACCAGCGTTTGCTGAATCAAGATTCCCAGTAGGTTCATCACAAAATACTATGTCAGGATCATTAATCAAAGCTCTCGCTATAGCTACTCTTTGGGCTTCTCCGCCTGATATTTGCGAAGGCCTGTTATCTGCCTTTCCCTTTATCTTAACACGGGATAACAATCCATTTGCTTTATCTGAAGAAAAATTTTTTCGGGTATCTCTATCTCTACTAACCATCACCGGCATCATAACATTTTCTAGCACGCTGAACTCAGATAATAAATAGTAGAACTGAAAAACAAAACCTATCCTCTTATTCCTTACAAGTGATCTCCTGCTATCCGAGAGCCCATAAAGATCCGTACCATCAAAAACAACACTACCCTTTGTCGGCTTATCCAGGCCCGCAAGTATGTGTAATAACGTGGACTTACCTGCACCGGAAGGCCCTACTATAGCTACTATCTCACGCGCTTTTATTGAAAACCTTATGTTTTTCAATACCTCGAAACTCTTATTACCGTTTTTGTATATCTTAGATATATTATCTGCCTTTAGCAACATCTACTCGTACCTCAAGGCATCTACAGGGTCGAGTCTCGCTGCCTGGTATGCCGGGTATATTGACGCTATAAAACTTATGAGAAGCGCTGCTATTATAATTGATAACGAATCCACAACACCTATCTTTATAGGAAGGTAATTAATACCATAATATATATTCTCAGGCAATATAGGAAAACGGAATTTATCAAGCAATAAGGATAATCCGATGCCCATTATAGCGCCCAATGTCACACCAAGTGCTCCTATTATAATCCCCTGAAATGAAAATATCAGCATTATCCTATTTCTTGTCGCACCAACCGCTTTGAGGATACCTATATCCTTCCTCTTCTCAGTAATCATAACCGTAAGCGTACTTATAATATTCAATGCCGCGACCAAGACAATAAGTGTCAATATTATAAACATAGCGAACTTCTCGAGCCTTAAGGCTGAAAAGAGATTCTGGTTGAGATCCATCCATGTCCTTACAACATATGAAACCGGGAGCATACCCTTAAGTTCTTTTTTCACATTAACCGCGCTTTTAGTATTATCAAGCTCAATGCCGATACCATTAGCGCGTGTCTGAGTACCGAATATACTCGATGCTGTCTCAAGATCTACATACGCGAGGTTAAGGTCATATTCATACATCCCGGAATTGAATATCCCTGAAACTTTAAACTTCTTAGACCTTGCTACTACGGAAGTCATCAGTTCCAACTCATCTCCTATAAAAGCGCCTAATGCCATTGAAAGCTCATTACCAATAACGATATTATCTCTATCAAGCTTGAGCTGACCGGCATATATGTGTGCCTTTATCTTTGATATGTCCGTAGAATTATTTGTATCTACGCTCCGGACCATAACCCCTTGGGCTCTAGTACGAAATTTTAAAACACCCTGGCCCCATATAAATGGGTATGAGCCCTTAACATCTTTTAAGCTATCCACCTTTTCAATGAGCTGTTTATATTCCTCTTGCTCAATACCGTTTTGCTTTTCAATAATAATATAAGGACTCTGGCCAATGATTCTTTTCTCAAGCTCACTGCCAAAACCATTCATTACCGCGAGAACTATCATAAGAGAGGCTACCCCCACCGCTACCCCTAATATCGATACAAACCCCATAAACGATATGAGGTGCTTTCTCTTTCTTGAAAAAAGATATCTTGCTGCTATCGCAATCTCATTTATCATGGTTTAAGCTGTGGAAACAGTATTACATCACGTATAGATTCCTGGCCAGTGAGAATCATAACCAGCCTGTCGATGCCTATGCCTAGTCCCGCGGCAGGGGGCATGCCATGCTCTAACGCGAGAACATAATCAGTATCAATAACATCTGAGGTCTCTTTATCAAATTCAAGTTGCGCCCTAAACCGTTTCTCCTGCTCCATCGGATCATTGAGCTCAGAATAGGCATTGGCTATCTCCATACCACCCATATAGAGTTCAAACCTTTCGGAAATAGCTGGGTTGCTGTCACTCGTCTTTGCTAAAGGTGAAAGTTCTGTAAAATAGTCCGTAACAAAGACGGGCTTTCCCTTATCTGACTTTGGTTCTATCAGATCCGCCACTATATTAACAAGCCTTGTCTTGCTCAACTTATCGCCCTCAAGCTTGATTCCTTTTTGTTTAAGCTTTGCTACCCATGTATCATCGTCGTCTTCCGCTGAGACGTCATAAAGCTCTTTCATCATATCAGCGAACGAAACCCTCTCCCATGGGGGCTCTAGGTCTATGCTCTTGCCTTTATACTCAATGGTAGTTTTACCTAATATCTCTCTGGCAAGCCCGCAGACAAGTTCCTCGGTCAAATTCATCAGGTCATTATAATCAGCATATGCCGTATAGACCTCCATCATAGTGAATTCCGGATTATGCCTTGGCGATATGCCTTCGTTCCTGAATGACTTATTTATCTCATAGACCTTTTCAATGCCACCGACAAGTAATCTCTTCAGGTATAATTCAGGCGCTATCCTAAGATATAAATCTTTATCATAGACATTATGATGGGTCTTAAAAGGCTTGCCCGCTGCTCCTCCCGCTATAGGCTGGAGCATAGGCGTCTCAACCTCAATATAACCCCTATCATCAAAAAATCTCCGTATACTGCTTACAATCCTGCTTCTTATCAAAAAGACCTCTTTTGCTTCATCATTGGATATAAGATCAAGATACCTCTGCCTGTAACGAATCTCAATATCTTTCAAACCGTGCCATTTCTCAGGCAAAGGGTGCATCGATTTAGAAAGGATAGTAAACGACGATACCTTTACAGTAACCTCTCCTGTTCTTGTCTTGAAAAGTTCACCCTCAGCGCCTATTATATCGCCTATATCGATTAAGTCCTTTAACGCCCAGGCCTCTTCACCGATATTATCTTTCTTGGTATACAACTGCATCTTGGCTGTATGATCCTTGATATCAGAAAAAAAGCTCTTCCCGTGCTCTCTTAGGTTCATAAGCCTACCGGCAACCTTTACAATGCCCCCCTCTTTAATATGCCCCTTCTCAAAATCGTCCTTCAAGCTTGATAGCGCGGCTGTTTTCTCGAACCTGGACCCAAACGGCTTCAGGCCTTTTTCCCTAAGGGCCTTAATCTTATCGCGCCTGATGCTCAATATATCTTCTGTCATTATAATAGCCTCCTGATTATGTATTAATCTAATTATTATATATAAACTATATAGGTATGTCAATTAGAAAAGGGCCTTACTGCCACCAACAAATCGTTAAGATTAAGGCCTTAGGAGACCATATTCTTTATCCTCTCCACTTGCACCTTGTCCCTTGTACCTCGTGCCTTAGCCTCTCCCTATTTATATTTATCTCATAGCTGCTTATGCCTTCTGCCTACGCAGCGCTGGTATTTTTGCCATCTATTTAGATCATGGCAAAAAAATCCAAAGCGCTGCTAAAGACAGATGCATAAGTACAAATTTTTCATAAATGATAGCTGTCCCTATTTA
>CAZDLP010000062.1:2605-4588 GCA_964506565.1 uncultured Planctomycetia bacterium | reverse complement strand
CAAGTTATACCGTGTTATTGTTTTTGCTTGACAGATTTGAGGGTTGTGGTATACTCATCAAGTCTTCGGGATAGGGTGTAATTCCCTACTGGTCGTAAGTCCCTGACGAATTTATATTAAATTTGTTCGGGATAAAGCCGACGAGCTCCCTAATAGGGGCAGAAAAGGTTTAATTCCTTTGCCAATAGTATAGTCTAGATGAGAGAAGAGAAGATATTTTTATAGATATATTCTATCCCGAAGTTTGTGCTTCGGGATTTTTATATTTAAAGGGAGATAAAAGTGGAGTTAAACACAATATTAGAGATTATTGAGGATATAAAGCAAGGCAAGGTCGTTATAGTAGTAGACGATGAATCACGCGAAAATGAAGGTGACCTTGTTGTAGCTGCTTCTTTCGCGACTCCGGAAAATATCAATTTTATGGCAAGATATGGCCGAGGACTTGTATGCGTTTCGCTTGAAGGTGAACTAATGGATAAGCTTGATCTGCATCCTATGATACATAGTTCAAATACGTCATATGGCACTGCATGGGCGATCTCGGTAGACGCGGCAGAGGGTATAACAACAGGGATATCCGCATATGATAGAGCGCGAACTATCAAGGTTATGATAGCGCCAGATGCGAAGCCTGAAGATCTTGCGCGTCCAGGGCATATATTTCCTCTACGCTCAAAAGAAGGCGGTGTATTAGTACGAGCAGGCCATACAGAGGCATCTACCGACCTTGCGAAACTTGCCGGGCTTTCTCCTGCAGCTGTTATTTGTGAGATTATGAATGATGACGGCACAATGGCACGTATGCCTGAATTGTTGAAATATGCCAAGGAGCACAATCTGAAGATATGTTCTATAAAGGAGCTTATAGAATTCAGGCGTAGGTGTGATAAGCTTGTAAAGCATCTTGCGCAGACAAAATTACCTACTAAGTTTGGTGAATTCATATTACACGTCTATGAATCAAAGATAGATAATTATCACCATGTCGCTATGGTAAAAGGTGATATCAATCATAATGATATTAGCGGAGTTCTTGTAAGGGTTCATTCACAATGCCTTACAGGAGATATATTTGGTTCAAAGAGGTGCGACTGCGGAGACCAGCTACATTATGCTCTTAAGAAGATTGGCGATGAAGGTTGCGGGGTTTTGTTGTATATGAGCCAGGAAGGCAGGGGTATCGGACTTGTTAATAAGGTTAAGGCCTATTCATTACAGGATGGCGGCCTTGATACTGTGGAGGCGAATCATGCCCTTGGTTTTGATGCCGATCTTAGAGATTACGGTATAGGTGCGCAGATATTAGCAGATCTTGGTATAGCTAACATTAGATTGCTTACAAATAATCCCCAAAAGATTATAGGATTGGAAGGGTATGGCCTTAAGATTATAGAAAGAGTGCCGATTGAGATTAACACAACAACTGAAAACAAGAGATATCTAAAGACCAAGAGGGATAAGCTTGGCCATTATTTGAAGAATCTATAACAAGGAGGTAATGATATGGTAAGGATACTGGAAGGCGCGTTGACAATAAAGGGAAAGAGTTTTGGTATTGTTACATCACGTTTCAACGATTTTATTACAAAGAAGCTGCTGGAGGCCTGTATAGACACATTGATAAGGCATGGAGGCAAGGATCAGGATATAGATGTAGCCTGGGTTCCCGGTGCGTTTGAAGTTCCGCTTGTTGCCAAAAAAATGGCGGTATCCAAGAAATATGATGCGGTCATCTGTCTCGGCACTGTTATTCGTGGGGAGACGCCACATTTCGACTATGTTTCATCAGAGGTAGCAAAAGGCGTTGCTAAGGTAGGCCTGGATACAAATATACCCACCATTTTTGGCGTGATTACAGCTGATAATATCGAGCAGGCTATAAAGCGTGCCGGTTCAAAAGAAGGAAACAAGGGCAAGGATGCCGCTATATCAGCTATTGAGATGGTCAATCTCTTAAGCGTAATAAAATGAATGAGGCTA
>CAZDLP010000062.1:0-2505 GCA_964506565.1 uncultured Planctomycetia bacterium | reverse complement strand
CTTTTTCTTGATGATGTACCTCCAAAAGTATCTATAAATGAGGCGGTTGATCTTGCGAAAAAATATGGTGATTTGGAATCAGGTAAATTTGTAAATGGCATACTGGATAAGATAAACAAGAAAGAGATTAGTAAGTGAGAGAAAGATTAGCGGATCTGCATATCCATACAAAGTATTCAGATGGTTCCTTCTCTCCTGAGGAAGTCGTGCGAGGCGCAAGCGAAAGAGAGATCTGCTGCATAGCTATTACAGACCATGATAGCGTATCTGGCATAGACGAGGCTATAAAAGCCGGCAAAGAGTGTGATATTGAGGTGATACCGGGTGTTGAGGTTAGCGCTGAAGAGGCCGACAAGGAAATGCATATACTCGGTTATTGCATGGATTATAAGGACCCTCTTTTTCTTGAGTTTCTTAGTAAAATACGTCAGGACAGGATAGAAAGGTTACATAAGATGGTAGGCGCTCTTAACAACCATGGCTTCAGCATTGATCCGGAAGATGTCTTGAAATTCACAGGTGACGTATCTATCAGCAGGCTTCATATTGCCAGGTATATGGAGGCTAAGGGGTTGATATCCAATTGGCGAGTTGCTTTTAAAAAGTACATAGGAGATACAAAACCTTGCTATGTATCAAGCTTTAGATATACGTCACAGATGGTTATGGACGCGATAAAAAATGCGAAGGGTGTGCCTGTAATAGCCCACCCTGTGGTTAATAGGCTAGACCCGATATTACCAAGGTTGATAGAGGAAGGATTACAAGGCATAGAGGTCTTTCATACTGAACAGCCAGGTCCAATCGCCGAGCGTTATAAAAAATTTGCCATAGATAATGACTTAATAATCACCGGTGGTTCTGATTGCCACGGCGATGCCAAAGGCGCAGTGTTAATAGGCAAGACTTCAATACCTTATTCATATGTTGAGGCTCTAAAAAATGGATACAAAAATAGCTGAGAAATATATGCAGCTTGCTATCAAGGAAGCGAAAAAAGGTACTAGTAAGACATGCCCTAATCCCCTTGTAGGTTGCGTTATTGTCAAGAATAAAAAGGTAATAGCTACTGGATATCATAAGCGATTTGGCGGACCACACGCGGAGATAATCGCGTTAAAGAAAGCGGCTGCTAAAGCAGAAGGCGCAACATGTTACGTAACACTTGAGCCATGCGCTTATTACGGAAAGACTCCGCCTTGCATAGATGTTATTATGTCTTCAGGAATAAAAGAACTTGTCTGCGCAACAAAGGATCCTAATCCATTAAACAGTGGCAAAGGACTAAGGATTCTTAAGCAACAGGGCGTAAGGGTCGCCTCAGGCGTCCTTAAGAAAGAGGCAGAGGGCTTAAATAAAGACTTTTTTAGCAGAATGAGACGGCAAAGGCCTCTTGTTACCTTAAAGTTAGCGCAAAGCTTAGATGGAAAGATCGCGACAAATAAAGGCGACTCCAAATGGATAAGTTCTGTAAAATCGCGAAAGCTTGTCCAGGGCTTAAGAAAAACACATGATGCTATACTGATAGGTATAAACACACTTCTTAAGGATGATCCTATGCTTACTATCCGCAACTCAAAAAGGCAGCCACTTAAGATAATAGTAGATACAGAACTTAAGATTCCGATTACCGCAAAGATTTTTACTAAACTTTCTCCCGGAAGAACCATTATCGCCACTACACAGGATTCCTCCAAAAATAAAGAGAACGCTTTAAGGCATAAGGGGGTAGATGTGGTACGTGTTGGTAGCTCTTCCAGGAGAGTCGATCTTAAGGCATTGATGAAGCAGCTGCTCCTTAAGGGCGTAGGAAGTGTTCTCGTAGAGGGCGGAGGCGAGATTGCGGCGAGCTTACTTGAAAGAGGATTGGTCGACAACCTTTATCTGTTTATCGCCCCAATCGTTATAGGTGGAAGGAACGCGCCTAGTTCGATAGGAGGTAATGGAGTGGATATGGTAAGCCAGGCAATAGGCTTTAAGGATGTAAAGACAATAAGAGTTGGCAAAGATATTCTGGTAGAGGCGAGATGTTTACAGGCATAATCGAAGAACTCGGCACAGTAAGAAAGATAGCGCGTTTAAACAAAGACGCGTCTTTGAGCATAGAGAGCACTGTTTGCAGTAGTGACGCGGCTATTGGGGACAGTATAAGTGTTAACGGAGCATGCCTTACGTTAACAGGCAAAGACCATTACATGCTTTCTTTTGATTTAAGCAGTGAAACCTTGACTGCGAGTAATCTTGCTGATTTAAAAATAGGGGAAAAAGTTAACCTTGAACGCGCATTAAAACTGGCAGGTAGGTTAGGCGGCCATTATGTAACAGGACATGTTGACTATGTAGCAAAGGTTTTGTCAAAAATCATACAAGGTGATTTCATTGAGCTTGAGATAGAGTTGCCGGATGAATTTCGTATGTTTTTAGTTGATAAAGGCTCTGTCGCTGTTGATGGGATCAGCTTGACTGTGAACAGTGTTTCAGCAAAAAGTTTTAAGGTTATGGTAA
>CAZDLP010000061.1:0-4619 GCA_964506565.1 uncultured Planctomycetia bacterium | reverse complement strand
ATAAAATGGAAAATACAAAATTGGTGCTTTTGCGACACGGTGAGAGCATCTGGAACAAAGAGAACCGTTTTACCGGATGGACAGATGTAGACCTCTCTGAAAAAGGCATATCTGAAGCCAAGGAATCAGGAGAAACGTTAAAAAAAGAAGGCTATGTATTTGACGTCGCCTTTACATCCGTACTAAAAAGAGCTATCCGAACTCTATGGATAACTCTTGATAACATGGATCTTATGTGGATACCTGTATACCGCTCATGGCGGCTCAATGAAAAGCATTACGGCACTCTTCAGGGACTGAATAAGTCTGAGACCGCTAAAAAATACGGTGAAGAGCAGGTCCTTCTATGGAGGCGCGCATATGACATACAGCCGCCGGCTATTGAAATAACTGACCCACGCCATCCTGCGAATGATCCTAGATATAAAGAACTCAATAAGAGCGACATACCGTCGACAGAATGCTTAAAAGACACTGTAGAGCGCTTCCTGCCCTACTGGCACAATGATATCGCTCCTGCATTAAAGTCAGGTAAAAAAATATTAATAGCGGCGCATGGCAACAGCTTAAGGGCACTTGTAAAATATCTGGATAAGGTCTCGGATAATGATATTGTTAAACTTAATATCCCAACAGGCATACCCCTTGTATATGAACTTGACAAAGATTTAAATGCCATAAAACATTATTACCTTGGTGACCCTGAAAAAGTTAAAAAAGCAATGGATACTGTCGCCTCTCAAGGTAAAGCTAAAAACTAAAACCGAGAAGAAAAGGGGTCAGAGTGATTTTTAAATAAAATCACTCTGACCCCTTTTCTTCCACTGGGTTGGAAACTGTTTCGGTTTTTTCTGTCTTCTATTTTTAAGCTATAGTGACGCTCTCATCCAGATAAACATCCTGGATAGCGTTAAGTAGTTCCACGCCTTCCTTCATAGGCTTCTGGAAAGCCTTTCTGCCTGAGATCAGTCCTGTACCACCGGCTCTTTTGTTAATAACAGCGGTCTTTACCGCTTGCTGCAAGTCGTTCTCTCCTGATGGCCCACCTGAATTTATCAGTCCGATTCTACCCATATAGCAGTTTGCCAGTTGATAGCGCGTAAGATCGATCGGATGATCCGACGAGAGCTTATCGTAAACCAGAGGACTTGTCTTGCCAAAATTAATAGCGACATAGCCACCATTATTTGTCGGCAGCTTCTGCTTGATAATGTCCGCCTCTATTGTAACGCCTAAATGGTTTGCCTGGCCTGTAAGGTCTGCGGAGGCGTGATAATCCACACCATTGCTTTTAAAGCCGTCATTTCTTAAATAGCACCAAAGTATTGTAAACATCCCAAGCTTATGCGCTTTGGCAAAGGCGGCTGAAACCTCACCTATCTGCCTTCGTGATTCTTCTGATCCAAAATATATAGTCGCCCCTACGGCAACCGCACCCATATCACTTGCCTGTTCAACTGACGCGAACATCCTCTGATCGAATGTATTGGGATAACTTAAGAGTTCATTATGATTCAACTTAAGGATAAGGGGTATCTTTTTAGCGTATTTAGCTGCTACCATTCCCAGGACGCCCAATGTCGAGGCAACCCCATTACACCCGCCTTCCATGGCAAGCTTTACGATATTCTCGGGATCAAAATATAATGGGTTCGGCGCAAAAGAAGCGCCTGCTGAATGTTCGATACCTTGGTCCACCGGCAATATAGAGAGATAACCTGTATCTTTTAAACGGCCGTGACTGAATAAAAGATGCATATTCTTTAAAACAGCTTTCGGCCTATCGGATATAGAGAATATCCTTTCAATAAAATCAGGGCCCGGCAGATGCAACTCATCCTTTGATATCGTATTACAAGTATGCATTAGCAGATACTGCCCCTCACCACCTAATAAATCCGCAATTCTCGTCATATCAATGCCCTCCTTTTTTATATAAGCTCTTAAAGCCTTATATATTGTAACTTAAATTAACAAAAAATCAAATGTTAAAAGACTTGTTGTAGCGTTAAACCCTAAGGCTTATAGCTCTCTCCTCAGTCGCCGGGCTTACCTTTATTAATCTCTCTTTGCCGCCGGCACACTCCTTGCACAAAATGCTAACCTCGCGGCCCGGTTCTGTATCACTGTATCTGGCAACAACACTCGCGGCGGTATTTATCATATCCTCATCAAAACGCCCTCTTCCTATGGCTATAGGCCCGGGGATATCGACTGGCTCAAAAGAATAGTCCTGATTTCTCATAAGCCCAACCAGCAGGCTATTCTGCTTCTCATTGCGCCCTATTATAAGTTTGGCTTCCGGCGAGATCCTGAATACCCTGCCATTTTTAATAAGGTCTATATCATTTGCCTCAAAACCCTTTTCATGCTTAATTATATCGCGCATCTTATCCGAAAAAATCTTATCCGCCAAAAGACAGCCACCGGCAGGATTTGGAAAATCTTCAATACCATACTTTTTAGCGAGCGCAAGCTGTGGCTTTCTTGATCTTCCCTCTATGGCGAGCAGTTTCTCCCTGTCTATCCAGCCGCGCTGTTCGGGAATACTTTCCTTAAAAAGCTTAGCTGTTAAGGGCCTTACAATAATACCTGACGCCCCGCTTGATCTCTCTATTTCACCAAGTATAGATCGATGTTGTGACATGGGGCGCTGACCTAAGACCTCACCGGTGACTAAAAAACTGGCTCCTGTTTTTTTCATGTACTCTTTGGCGGTTTTTAGTATAAATATTTTGCAATCGATACATGGATTAAGATTCTTTCCGTATCCATGGGCAGGGTTTTTGACTACATCAAAATATTCTTTGTTAACATCTAGAATGCTTAATTTTGCCCTTGCCTGAAAAGCAGACTTCTCAAGTACCAAACGATTAATTTTATCGTTATGCTTTCCCCAAAAGACAGTCTTGAAATACAGCGCTTCTACATCTATGCCCTGATCCGCAATCAACTTTGCGGCGAGTATGCTATCTAACCCACCTGAAAATAATGATATTGCCTTCACGATACAGGTCCTCTTAGCGCATATTCCAATATAATATCCGCTTGCTTTGCTGCCGCAATATTGACTCTAGGAGAAAATGCCGGTGCCTTGTCTATTCCGGTCTTAAAGTCTCCGACGAGAACAAGGTTTTTATTTATCTTTTTTATGCGTATCTGGTCCGAGCTTCCAAATCCTGCTACCCCTGAGGCCGCGACTATAAGCTTTACCTTGTTTAGAAGGCTCGATACAAGCATGCTCTTCTCTTTTGGCTCATCAAGCGCCTCTACGACAATATCGCAATCAGCAAAAACCTTTGCCGCGTTTGAACGGTTTAGCCTTTGTTCTATAGCCTCTATATTTATCTCGGGGTTTATTCTTTTAAGATTTACCTCTAAGGCCTTGACCTTTGTCATGTTTATCTGGTCTAAAAAATAGAACTGCCTGTTAATATTGGATATTTCCACTACATCAGAATCGACTATCTTAAATCTGATAAATCCACTTCGTACGAGATTAAAGGCACAATTTGACCCCAGGCCTCCACAACCGGCTATACCGATCTTTATAGATCCGATCTTTTCAATAGCGTCTTTACCCAGCTTATCTTCTGGAAATCTTTTCACGACATTACCCTTTAAGGGAGTTCTCCTCTTTACCAATCTTTTAGCACAGGTTGGTATCCGCGGTTAAGCAAAAACTCTCTTACCTCTGATACGCTTCTCTTATCATTTATCGAAAACTGCTCTGCGTCCTGTTCCGAGCTACCTGATGTATGCCCGCCGACTGCTGTAGTGGAGTCCGCTGATATCTTAGTGACGCCTAACGGTAGGATATTATCTCTTAATTCCTGACTCTCTCTCGTAGAAAGCGTAATACCTATCCTTGGCAGAAAAATCCTTAAAGCCAAAATTAGCTGCACTATATCTCTATCTGAAACCTGATAGCAAGGGCTATATTCTTGTGTCTGGGGCCTGATACGCGGTACTGATATAGCTATCTCTGCCTCAGGAAATTTATCCTGAAGATATTGAGCATGCAAGCCAACAAAGAATCCATCATCACGCCAGTTACTTAATCCAAGCAAGGCCCCTATATTAGCGGTTCTCATTTTTTTATTTAAGGCCCTCTCCGCTGAATCAAGACGAAATTCATAATCCCTCTTAGGCCCCTTAGGATGCACCTTATCGTAAATAACCCTGTTATATGTTTCCTGGTATATTGTAAGTCCGTCTATCCCTTCTGTTATCAGCTCTCCATACTCATCTTCTGTTAATGGATAAATCTCTATGGATATAGAACTAAAATATCTCTTTAATACCCTTATGGAATCTTTTATATATAATAGTGGGCTTTGTGACTTAGAACTTCCTGTAAGGATAAGCACGTGCTTTAAACCTGTATCGGCAATATATCGCGCCTCGATTTCGAGCTCATCCATAGTGAGTTTTTTTCTAGCGCTTTTTTCATTTACATTAAATCCGCAATAGATACAATGATTATCGCAGTAATTAGAGAGATACATAGGCGTGTATAATTGTATAGTCTTTCCAAAATTTTTCAATGTTATCTTGTGAGCCTTTTGTGCCATATCTTCAAGATAATCCACGGCATTCGGGGAGAGAAGCGCGAGAAA
>CAZDLP010000060.1:2446-4701 GCA_964506565.1 uncultured Planctomycetia bacterium | reverse complement strand
ACTTAATTCTTACAACTTACAACTGAAAATATGAATATACGCATAGGCATAGGATATGATATACATAAGCTCGTTAAGGGGAGAAGACTCTTTTTAGGAGGCATTGAGATACCACATGAAAGGGGCCTTCTTGGGCACTCTGACGGTGATGTACTATTGCACGCTATATGTGACGCGATATTAGGCGCATGCGGTGGCGGTGATATAGGTACTAGCTTTCCTGACACAGCAGATGAATTTAAAGATATAAAAAGTGGGCTGCTTTTGCAGCGTGCTTATGAGTCTATGAAAGAAGAGGCAGGATGCGGGATAATCAATATAGACGCTATTGTTATATGTGATGAACCCAGGCTTGAAGAGTACAAGCAAAGAATAAAAAAATCTATATCTGAAATCCTGAGCATAGAAAAAGATCGAGTAAATATCAAAGGAAAGACTACGGAAAGAACATCCACTGATACTATATCAAGTTACGCTGTTGTTCTTGTAGAAAAAAGGTAAGGAGATAGTTATGTATATAGCATTAATATTAATAGCCATATCTTTAGCTATAATAGCATCGCTGTTTCGCAAGGAGTTGAAGGCTACATATGAAAGGGACCCTGCCGCTACAAACTATCTCGAGGTCTTATTAACATATGCCGGTCTCCATGCGGTAATCCTTTATAGGATAGCCCACTTTTTGCGCGGGGTCAAGGTACCTATTTTGCCAAGAGTGATATCTCAGATCGCACGTGCGCTTACAGGTATAGAGATACACCCCGGGGCTGTTATAGGAAAAAGTTTTTTCATAGATCACGGTACAGGTGTGGTAATAGGTGAAACAGCAGTTATCGGTGATAATGTTACTATTTTTCAGGGCGTTACTCTTGGTGGAACAGGAAAAGAGCGCGGTAAGCGCCACCCTGATATAGGTAATAATGTTGTTATAGGTACAGGCGCTAAGGTACTCGGTAATATTTTAATAGGAGATAATTCGTATATTGGTGCAAACGCGGTCGTATTAAATGATGTTCCCCAGAACTCTACAGTAGTAGGCGTACCCGGCAGGGTAACTAAGCAGGACGGTAGAAAGATAGACAGGACATTAGATCATACGCATGTGCTAGATCCTATTAAGCAGTCTATGGAGGCTCTTGAGAAGAGAATAAGAGAGCTTGAGAATAAGTAGGGATCAAATGTCGTATGCCTGTTTGTCTTGACAACACTTTGGTTTTTTTGTCAAAGTCCTTTTAGGGCTTATGGCGAAGTGAGTGGCGAAACTGACCTTCAAAAACATGTATAGGGAATTTCGCTAAACGAACGAGCCCTAAGTTCAAAAGGACGGCAAAAATATCAGTGCTGTCAAGACAAACAGGCATGCGGATTTAAGCTCTAACTACCAAAAAATCTAAAGATCACATTATGAAAATATATAATTCGTTGACAAAGAAAAAAGAGGAATTCACGCCTATAAACCCGGGTGTAATAAATATTTATACCTGCGGCGTTACTGTTTACGATGATTGCCATATCGGTCATGCCCGGAGTTTGTATATATTTGACGTTATGAGACGTTACCTGGAGTATAGAGGTTATAAGGTTAATTTTGTGCGCAATATAACAGATATCGATGATAAGATAATCAATCGCGCGAATGAACTTAACATAGAATGGAGAGAGCTTGTAGATAAATATATAGCAAGTTATAAAGAGGATCTAGAGAGCCTTGGCGTAAGAGAAGGGCTCCTTGATAAAGATGGTGAAGAGCCTAGGGCAACAAAGAACATCCCTGAGATGATAAGCTACATAACAGAGCTTATTGATAAGGGCTATGCGTATGAGTCAGACGGAGATGTGTATTTTGATGTTCGTAAATTTAAAGAGTATGGTAAATTATCAGGTCAAGACATAGATAAGGTTCGAGAGGGAGCAAGGATATCACCCTGTGAGAGAAAAAAGGACGCGCTTGATTTCGCGTTATGGAAAAGATCAAAAGAGAACGAACCCTGGTGGGAGAGCCCATGGTCAAAGGGCAGGCCTGGTTGGCACATAGAGTGCTCTGTAATGAGCCAGAGGTTTTTAAACTCGGATACCTTGGATATACACGCAGGAGGAAGGGATCTAATATTCCCCCATCATGAGAACGAGGTTGCTCAGGCCCAAGCCAAGACCGGTAAGACTTTTGCCAATTACTGGATACATCACGGGCTTCTGACAATAGATGCCCAAAAGATGTCAAAGTCTTTAGGAAATTTTATAACTATTAAGGATGC
>CAZDLP010000060.1:0-2346 GCA_964506565.1 uncultured Planctomycetia bacterium | reverse complement strand
CCGGAGGGAAGCGGCAAGTCTACTCAATCAAGGATGCTCGCGAAATTTTTAAGAAAAAAGGGGTATAAAGTAATACATATATGGGATCCTGGAAGTACAAAATTTGGTGAAGCCATAAGAGATATCCTGCTTAAGCCAGGTAGAAAATTTTCAAGTAACGCGGAGACCATGTTATATCTTGCCGCAAGGGCGCAACTGGTAGATGAGAAGATTGCGCTCGCTCTTAAGCAGAAGAAGATAGTCATATGTGATAGGTTTATTGACGCGACAGTATGTTATCAAGGCTATGGTTTAGGCGTGGATATAAAGAAGATAGAGATGTTTAATGATTTTGTTACCGGATCGATAGTGCCTGATATGACTTTTTTTCTTGATATTAATGTAAAGAAGGGCTTAAAAAGGTCCAGGAATGTTAAGGGTTTCTCTGATAGGATAGAAAAGAGGGGGAGCTTGTTTCATGCTAAGGTAAGAAACGGGTACATAAAACAGCTGAAAAAATTTCCTGATAGGATAAAGAGAATATCAATAGATGATAATGACAAGGAAGAGGTGCAGGTTATTATAAGGAGAGTGGTATCCGATGCCATTGAGCGAAGTTAAGTCACAGGAAAGGGCCATAGATATGCTTCAGACAAGTGTATCTGAGAGAAGGATAGCTCATGCCTATCTTTTTTTAGGACCTGATGGAGTTGGCAAACATTCAGCGGCTGTAGAGTTCGCTAAACTGCTTAACTGCGCTCTCGAAAAAAACGATAATTGTGGAAAATGTGCCTCATGTACAAAGATAGAAAAGGCCATACACCCGGATATTTTTATCATATCCACAGAAGAAGGTCAGCGGATTATACCTATTGACAAGATACGAGAGCTTTCATCAAGATTGTCACTAAAACCATTTGAGGCAAGATACAGGGTGGCTATAATAGACGCGCAAAGTCTGAATGAAGAATCATCGAACGCGCTTCTAAAGACATTAGAAGAGCCCGGAGCGGATATGGTTTTTATTCTAATAGCTGTTAATGCTATCGCTCTATCTGATACGATAGTTTCAAGATGTCAGGTAGTCAGGTTCAAGCCGCTTAGCAGGCATGATGTGGTTAATATCTTAAAGACGGATTTTGATATTGATGAAAAAGAGGCTGGATTTTTAGCTGATCTGTCAGGGTTGAATATTAAAAAGGCCTTATCATTTAAAGGCCGGGACGCTCTTTCGTTAAAGAACGCCATTATAGACGAGTTTATCTCTGATGTGGCTTTATCCGAGCCTGGCAATAAGTCCATGATAAGCCTGGACAGAGATATGCAGTTGAACTCGATGGACATCCTCCTCTCTTTTTACAGAGATGTGCTTGTGTATAAATATACCAAGGATGTTAGCCTGATTATGAACATAGACAGGCAGAGGGAGATATTAGAATTCGCAAAGAGAGAAGATGAGCCAAGCCTTAACGCGGCCATAGGTTACATAAGAGAGACCAGGACATTGCTTGAGGCGAATGTTAATTCCAAGCTCGCCGTGAAATTATTACAGGAGCGGTTGGCGGCAAGCGACATAGGAATCTGTTAAATAAAGGGGTAAAAATGATTAAGGTTGTCGAAATAAAACAACGTGAAGGCGGAAACACTACCCACTATAACGCCTGTGATTTTTCTTTTTCTGCCGGTGATTATGTTATTGTTGAGTCAGACAGGGGATTAGATTATGGGGAAGTTCTTTCAGGCGAAGAGGTAATACTTGATAAGGCGATACCGCAGAAAGCCTTACGCAAGATCATACGTATCGCTACTAGTGGCGATATCGAAAAGATAGACCGTAATCGCAAGACAGCAAAAGAGGCGATCAAGACCTGCAACAAGAAAATAGTTGAACGTAAGCTCAATATGAAGCTTATTGATGCTGAGCTCTCTTTTGACTGCAGCAAGATAATATTCTATTTCAGCGCTGAGGAGAGAGTCGATTTCAGGGACTTGGTAAAAGATCTAGCCAAGATATTTAAGGCGCGCATAGAACTAAAACAGGTAGGTGTACGTGATGAGGCCAAGATGTTCGGTGGTTTTGGCCAATGTGGAAGAGAGCTTTGTTGCGTGAGATTCTTGAAAGATTTTGAGCCTGTTACGATAAAAATGGCAAAGGATCAAAACCTTCCGCTGAACCCTACAAAGATATCAGGGGTATGTGGCAGGCTTATGTGCTGCCTTTCATATGAGCATAAGTGTTATAAGGAATCCGCGAAGGGCCTTCCGAAGATAAGCCAGCGTGTAAAGACAAAAGACGGGCCCGGCAAGATTGTAGATGTAAACTATCTAAAGCGCATAGCGGTCGCGGAGTTGGAAGATGGAAGACAT
>CAZDLP010000059.1:2540-5019 GCA_964506565.1 uncultured Planctomycetia bacterium | reverse complement strand
CTTATTAAAGCTTGAAACTGTTTCCAAACACTTAGACTAGTTCATTAATCGTAGATAATAATTCACTCAGGGGATATTCGGTTCTTTCCCCTGTCTTGCGGATCTTGATCTCTGCGACTGATTTCTGGATAGATTTTGAACCTATCACAACCTGCAATGGTATCCCTATAAGGTCAGCATCTTTAAATTTTATGCCGGGGCTGATGTCTCTGTCATCGAAAAGCACTTCCACGCCATCATGCAAGAGCTGCTTATACAGTTTTTCAGACTCACTTATTACTTTCTCGTCATTTATATTTAGCGCTATGATCAATACTCTGTACGGCGCTATATTTACCGGCCATATAATACCGTCTTTATCATTACTCTGCTCAATGGCTGCCGCAATTATCCTATTGACGCCTATACCATAACAGCCCATAATCAGGGGCTTCTCTTTTCCATCAGAATCCAGAAATCTTGCTTTCATGCTATCGGAGTATTTTGTGCCGAGTTTAAATACATGCCCTATCTCTATAGCCTTCTTTAAGCTTACAGGCTTATCGCATTTTGAGCAGAGATCCCCTTCTATGATATAACGTATATCAAATGTCTTTTTAATATCAAAATCGCGGCCGGGGATAACATTTAAGAGATGCTTATCCTTCTTATTGGCACCGGTAACACCGCTGGTAATAGTCTTAATAGCATGATCCGCGATAATATCCAGGCCTTTAAGCCCATACGGACCGGAAAAGCCCAAAGGCCCGCCCGTAACCTTAAGTATCGTATTCTCATCAGCTAAAGCAAGTCTTTTTGCGCCTGAAGCAGCAGCCAGTTTCGTCTCGTTTACTTCATGGTCACCTCTTACCAGGACTGCTACGGGATTTTCATCTGCAATATATATAAGAGTTTTTATTATAGATTTTGGTTCACACTTCAGAAACTCTGATACCATTTCAATCGTTGTAATATCGGGAGTATCTACCTCTTTTATATTCGCTGTTCGGTGTTCAGTGTTAGGTATTAGGTCAACTGCAGTAATACACGCAACCTTTGCGAGGCTACTCTTGTAGCCACAGCCGGAACAGACCGCGACTATATCTTCACCACTCTCAGATAGAACCATAAATTCAGCAGATTCGCTGCCGCCTATAAAACCTGTATCCGCTTCTACTAAAATTACATCAAGTCCGCAGGATGCAAAGATACGCTTATAACAGTCTAGCATTGTCTTATAGCTCTCATCGAGTCCCGCGACAGTAGAGTCAAAACTATATGCATCTTTCATGATAAATTCTTTGCTGCGTATAACGCCGAAGCGAGGGCGAGGCTCATCTCTTAATTTTGTCTGTATCTGATATACTATTTTAGGCATATCTTTATATGAACGCATATGATTTCTCGCTATATCCGTAACAACTTCTTCGTGTGTAGGAGCTATAACCATCTCTCTACCTGTACGATCATTAAATTTAACAAGCTCATCCCCTATAATATCGTATCTGCCTGTCTCATGCCACAACTCGGCAGGTTGCAACGCAGGCATGAGCATCTCAAGCGCACCTGCCTTGTCCATCTCGTTACGTATAATAGCTTCAACTCTTTTAAGAACCCTGACTCCAAGAGGAAGATAGGAATACGCCCCTGCCGTAAGTTTGCGCACAAGACCGGCACGCACCATAAGCTTATGGCTTATAGCCTCTGCATCAGCAGGATTCTCTTTTACTGTGGGTATAAAAGCCTTTGAATATCTCATTATCTTACCTCTATGGTAACTTATGATGTTGAATTCTATATTCTACATGGTAGATGTTAGTTACTTGCTGGTTACTAGCTTTAGCAACTCATTAACCGCGTCTTTTACTTTTATCTTTCTGATAACCTTGCCCTTCTTAAATAGCATACCAGATTCTTTTCCAAAAGCAATACCAATATCCGATTCTTTAGCTTCACCAGGACCATTAACTTCACATCCCATTATTGCTATCTGCAATTTCTTATCAGGCATACAATGCGGATTTTTACGCGCGAGCTTTTTCTTAAACTCTCTGACCATCTTTATCAGATCAACCTGACAACGACCACAGGTAGGGCATGATATGACATCGTGCTTAAAATACCTTTTTCCTAATGCCTGTAAAATTTCTTTGCCGATAAAGACTTCTTCAATAGGATCACCTGTCAATGAAACCCTTATAGTATCACCTATCCCCTCAGATAATAATGCACCTATGCCGATAGCTGATTTTATTAACGCCTCGGTCCCCTCCCCTGTCGCGGTAACTCCGAGATGAAGAGGGTATCGGCAAAGCAAAGACATTTTCCTGTATGCGGCAATAGTAGTAGCAACGTCTGAGGCCTTTAGAGAGATCATGATATCGTAAAATCGTTCTTTCTCAAAAAGCTTAATATATTTTAATGCGGCCTTAACCATATTATCGGCAATCGGCTTTGAATTTTTACATTTTGGCAAGGAACCGGAATTGACTCCGATCCT
>CAZDLP010000059.1:0-2440 GCA_964506565.1 uncultured Planctomycetia bacterium | reverse complement strand
CCATAAGGATATATCATTCCATGTAACTAACAAAAAGAAAGCTATTATCAGTATAACAGCTACATACTGGATAATCTCCTGAACCTTTACGCTAAGAGGGCGCCTTCTTATCTTTTCAATACCAAGAAAAAATATATGTCCGCCATCAAGAACAGGAAATGGCAGGAGATTAAATATAGCAAGTGCGAGATTAATATGTGCAACAAGGTAAATAAGGTAGACGAGCCCTACCTTTATCGCTTTTCCCAAAATAACAGCTATGCCCACAGGTCCTGTGGCAGAACCTTTAAGCGCTATTTTCCCTATTATAAGATACCACATAAACTTATACGTTAGAGCAGCATTCGTAAATGTCTGGCGAGCGCCTGCAAGTAAGTGCTTAACAGGCCCGCCTTCTAGCAGTACTACATCTCCAAAATAACCGATACCTATCTTTGGCTTTCTTATCTTTCTGCCGAACATCCCCTTTGATTCCAGCATTTCCGGTACGATTGTTATCTCAGAAACTACTCCATTTCTGTCTATCGCCATCTTCAATGGCCTGGCACTGTAATCTTTTGATACAAGATCAAGTACCTGATACCAATATTTTACCTCTTTGTCATCAATAGAAACTATCTTATCACCTGTCTCCATACCAGATTTATATGCCGGCATATCCTTTACAACCGCACCTATTCTCGAAGTAGGCACGATAAAAGAGAATATCAGAAAAGCAAAGATAAAGTTTACCGCAACACCTGCGAATAATATCCAGAATCTCCTACCCGGAGGTTGGCCAAAAAATTCCTGCCTATTAGTTGATGGCTTATCCGTTAGATCATCCCCTGCCATCTTGACATAACCACCAAATGGGATAAGGCATATTGCGTACTCTGTATCACCTATCTTTTTTGATAGCAATACCTTGCCAAGACCCAAAGCAAATCTCTCTACTTTAACACCCATATAGCGTGCCATAAAGAAGTGTCCAAACTCATGGACTAATATTACGATACTAAAAACCACAACAACTCCAATAACACTTAGCATAAAAACCCTTCTTGCGTTGTAACCGGAACTCAGTACGCATGATCGACTATTCCGCGAGAACCAAAAACTGATAATAAAGTTTGGACTTCCTCTTAACTAATAACCTATTCACCCAGCTCAGTTTTTAAAAAAAACGACATAAAGTAACTTCTAATCTATGCACTAAAAACTATATCAAATAAACCGCGCGGATTCTTCTCTTGCCCATTTGTCTGATTCAAATATCTGATCAAGGGTAGGTGATTCTACATACCTGTGATTTAAGAGAACCTTTTCTATAATAGCAGGTATCTTCAAGAAACCTATCTTGCCATTTAAAAACGCTTCAACAGCAATCTCATCCACGGCATTAAGCACCGCGGTAGCGGTACCGCCGATCTTCGCGGCTGCCATAGCTAACGACAAGCAAGGATATTTCATTATATTCGGTTGCTCAAAACTGAAGCTTTTAATATTTGTAAAATCTAATCTCTCAAACGGTGTTTCTCTCCTATCAGGGTAAGTAAGGGCAAACTGAATAGGGAGCTTCATGTCCGTTATTCCCAATTGCGCTATCACACTTCCGTCTACGAATTCGCACATAGAGTGTATCACCGCCTCAGGGTGAATGAGCAGCTTTATTCTGTCAATAGGGACATTAAAAAGATGATGGGCTTCTATTATCTCAAGGCCTTTGTTCATAAGCGTTGCGGAATCTACAGTAATCTTTTTACCCATTTTCCACTTTGGATGTTTTAAAACCTGGTCTAGCCTAATCGCTGAAAAATGAGATTTTGATGTTTTATGCAGAGAACCTCCACTGCCTGTAAGGAAAAGCTGACTCACATCTGTAGTCCTGGATGAATTTATACACTGAAATATAGCGCTATGCTCGCTATCAACAGGAATAAGGGGGAGCCCTTGCTTTTTTACTCTTTCCATGACTATGCTACCAGCCATAACAATAGACTCTTTATTGGCAAGGCATATATGTTTTTTTGCTTCTATTCCGGCAAGCAATGGGTATATAGCCGCGGCGCCGGATATAGCTATAATCAGAATATCCACCTTACTATGTGAGGCTATAATATTTAGGCCTTCCTCTCCGGATAATACTTCAAGGCTCCTCTTTCCTAAGGACCTATCAAGCTTTTCTGATTTTTTGGGATTTACAACAGTAACATATGAGGGATTGAATTTTATTATCTGTTTTTCCAAGAGACTTATATTGGAAAAAGACGAGAGCCCTACAACCTTAAAATGCTTTGGAAAGGCCTCTATTACCTTTAACGCGTTTATTCCTATAGAACCTGTTGAACCAAGAATCGCTACGTTTTTCATATCTTTTAAACCGATCGACTGTAAAACCTGATACCCTATTAAGTTATAAGCCTTAAATAAAAATAAAATATAGGTGTAGTAAATATCA
>CAZDLP010000058.1:0-5025 GCA_964506565.1 uncultured Planctomycetia bacterium | reverse complement strand
AACAATAAAAGGAGGTGATTAACATGCCAGGTGGAGATGGAACAGGGCCTATGGGAATGGGGTCTATGACAGGACGCGGTGCAGGGTATTGCGCTGGTTACCCTGATATCATGCCCGGAAGAGACTTGGGTCTAGGTCTAGGACGTGGTTTAAGAAGAGGACGCGGTTATATGGGTAACGGCCCAGGTTTTATGAGGTTTCAAGGTAATGCTTATAGAGGAGTTAGATATTACCAAGGGTCTAATTTAGAAGGGGTTACTCCAGAGCAGGAAGCGGACGCGCTTAAAAGGCAAGCCAAGTTTATGCAGGATGAGATCACTGCTATAAACAAGCGTGTAAACGAGCTGGAGTCCCCAGACAAAACAACGCAGTAAAAGAGCGTTCAAGCAGATACATACATGAGAAGGAGATTGTTTATGAAAATAGCTATATCAACGGATGGCGATATTGTCTCTGCCCATTTTGGCAGATGCCCATCTTTTACTATTGTAAATATAGAAGAGGGTAAGGTTGTAAATAAAGATGTTGTAGATAACCCCGGTCATCAGCCAGGCGCTTTGCCAAAATTCTTGCACGAAAAAGGCGTCGACTCTATCGTTGCCGGTGGTATGGGCATGAATGCTGTTAATCTTTTTAATCAATTTGGCATAGAGGCAGTAGTCGGTGTTGCGGGTAAAATAGATGATGTTGTAGAGCACCTGGCAAAAGGTACCTTAACAGGCGGTGAAAGCCTGTGCAATCCGGGTGCCGGCAAAGGATACGGAGTAGAAAAATCAGCATGTGACAATCCCGATGAAGAGGATTGTCATCATTAATCAAAAAGGGGACATTATGAAGATCTGTATTACTTCACAAGGGGCAACGCTGGATGCGGCGATAGATCCGCGTTTTGGCAGGTGCCAATATTTTATCATTGCAGATACCGATACCTCGGAATTTGAGGCGATTCAAAACCCGAATATCGAATCTATGGGTGGCGCGGGCATTCAATCGGGCCAGTTTGTCGCTACAAAACAGGTAAAGGCGGTTATAACAGGTAATGTAGGGCCAAATGCTTTTCAGACCCTGCAAGCGGCAAATGTAGATGTAATTATCGGTGTTTCAGGTACTGTAGAGGAAGCTTTAGAGAATTATAAAAAAGGTGATTTAAAATCCACAGAAGGGCCTAGTGTAAATTCAAAATTTGGTGTACCACCAGCAAACTAATAAAACAAGGAGAAGCAGAGATGCCAGCAGAGATTAATAAAGAAAAATGTACAGGATGTGGTGCTTGTGTAGATGCCTGTCCTGTAAATGCTATAAAGATAGAGAATGATAAGGCAGTAATAAGTGATGATTGTATAGATTGCGGTGCCTGCGTAAATCAGTGTCCGGTAGAGGCGATCTCACTTTAAAAATAAAAGCAGGAGGTGATTAACATGCCAGGTGGAGATAGGACGGGGCCACCCGCACAAGGTTTAGGACAGACAGGAAGGGGCATGGGCAGAAGCGGCGGCAAGGGGCGATTGAATGGTAATCGTTCCGGAGCAGGGCCTAGCGGTGATTGCATTTGCCCACAATGTGGGGCAAGGCTTTCTCACCAGAGAGGGATACCTTGTTATTCAGTCAAGTGTCCTAAATGCCAAGCAAAAATGGCCAGGTTATAATATGATTATTTCAGTTGCCAGCGGAAAAGGCGGGACCGGCAAGACTACTGTATCTACAAGTCTTGCCCTTTCTATTGCAGGAGGCGTGCAATTTCTTGATTGTGATGTTGAGGAGCCTAATGCGCATATCTTTCTAAAGCCTGCCGTGAAAAAGATTGAAAAAAGTTTTATCCCGGTGCCGGAGGTAGATAGAGAAAAATGTAATTATTGCGGAAAGTGCAGAGAAGTCTGCGCCTATAACGCTATGATGGTCATTCCTGCAACAGAAGAGACAAAGGGTAATATCTTAGTCTTTCCCCACCTATGTCATGGATGTGGCGCATGTGCTTATTTTTGTCCGCAAAAAGCCATAAAAGAAGTGGACAAAGAGATAGGCGTTGTCGAGATAGGCGATGTTGGTTCCATGCAATTTATTCATGGTCGTCTTAATATAGGCGAAGCCATGGCACCGCCCTTAATAAGGCATGTTAAAACGTATATTAATTATACTAGAACAGTAATAATAGATGCTCCTCCTGGGACATCGTGCCCCGTTATTGAGTCTCTAAGCAAAAGCGATTTCTGTATTTTAGTGACAGAACCTACCCCTTTTGGACTAAACGATTTAATATTAGCTGTGGAGGTCCTGCGCAAGCTTCAAATTCCTTTTGGTGTTGTGGTAAATAGGTCAGATTTGGGTGATAACAAGACAGATAATTACTGCCACGATGAAAAGATACCGATACTTATGCGTATACCTTTTAAGGAGGAGATAGCCACAGCCTATTCCAAAGGTATAGCCGTAGTCGAGGCATTCCCGGAATACAAAAAAGATTTCGCAAAGCTCTACAATACTATTAAGGTGTGGAAAGCTAGTTAAAGAATTTTTAGCGCAGGCATAGTTGATATAGTGATGTCTTAGCTTTCTGTATCAATAATGATATAAATATAATACACAATTTTTGTGTGATGTCAAAGACAGTGTAAACGGAAAGGCCATATGGACAAGACAGTAGATATTTTAGTAGTTGGCGGCGGGCCAGCGGGAATTATTAGCGCTGTGACCGCTAAAAAGTATTACCCGGATAAAGACATTTTGCTTATAAAGAACATAGCTAACGGATGTATTCCTTGCGGGATTCCGTATATGTTTAACAGCTTGAAGAATCCGGATGATAATAAACTGGGAAACGCCGCGTTAGATAAGCATAATATAAAAGTTGACGTGGATGAAGCAATAAAGATAGACCGCAATCAAAAAGAAGTAATCTTTAAAAGCGGTGCGGTATGCAAATATGAAAAATTGATTCTTGCAATAGGCTCTAATCCTATTGTCCCTCCGATAAAAGGCGTGGAAAAGAAGGGAATCTACCCCATCTATAAGGACATGGATTATCTTAAACGCGCGATTGAAGAAGTTAAAAAAGCAAAAGATATTCTGATAGTCGGTGGAGGTTTTATAGGAATAGAATTTGCTGATGAACTATCCAAGTCGGAAAAATCAAAGGTATGTCTTGTAGAGTTGCTACCTCATTTACTCGAAAACTCATTTGATAGAGAATTTCAGGTATTGGCTGAAGATAAATTAAAAGAAGACGGTGTTAAGGTTTTAACAGGTACAAAGGTTATAGAGTTTTTGGGTAAGGACAGGGTCGAAGCCGTGTTACTCGATAATGGAGAGAAATTAAGTACAGATAGTGTGATTTTAGGTATAGGAGCTGTTCCAAATACAGCTATGGCACTTGAAGCGGGCCTATCTTTGGGCAAAGGCAAAGGTATATGGGTAGACGAATATATGCGAACTACAGATCCCGATATCTTTTCTGTTGGCGATTGTGCGGGCAAAAGAGACTTTTATACAAGAAGAAATACGCCGGTTATGCTTGCCTCCACGGCAACCGCTGAAGCAAGAATCGCGGGGGCTAATCTGTATAAGCTGAAGGTTGTTCGTGAGAATAAAGGTACAATTGCTATTTATTCAACTTATATTGATGGCCTGGTCTTAGGTTCCGCGGGGCTTACAGAGAGTAGTGCCAAAAAAGAAGGTTTTGAGATTCTTGTAGGCAATGCTGAAGGCATGGATAAGCATCCCGGAAGTATGCCAGGAGCAAATAAGATAAAAGTAAAACTAGTTTTTTCTAAGCAGTCAGGTATTATTATGGGTGGCCAGGTTTCAGGAGGGATATCAGCAGGCGAGATTATCAATGTTATAGGAATGGCTATACAACAGAGGGTTTCTTTAACAGAATTGGAGACTTTGCAAATAGCAACTCACCCTTATTTAACAAGTGCACCTACGATGTATCCAATAATATTAGCGGCACAGGACGCGTCTGATAGAGTGTGACACGGAATAATAAATGAAACAGATCGTTATAATCAGTGGGAAAGGCGGTACCGGCAAGACCGTAATTACAGGATCATTTGCAGCTTTAGCAAAGAATAAAGTAATGGCAGATTGCGATGTAGATGCTGCGGATCTCCATCTATTGCTACAGCCTGATGTAAAAGAGAGACATGAATTCAGAAGTGGCAAGACCGCGATTATTAAAAAAGAACTTTGTAAAAAATGTGGTAAGTGTTTGAGTATTTGTCGTTTTGAAGCGATAAGCAGCGATTTTACCATAGACCCTGTATCTTGTGAAGGTTGTGGTTTTTGCAGCTTCGTTTGCCCTGAAGGCGCTATTGAAATGAAGGAGAACATTTCAGGGGAGTGGTTTATATCTGATACGCGTTTTGGGCCTATGGTACACGCCAAGCTCGGAGTAGCGCAGGAGAATTCCGGAAAACTTGTTTCACTGGTAAGAAACCAGGCAAAACAGCTTGCGGAAAAAGAAGGCCGCGATTGGGTTATTATTGACGGAGCGCCGGGTATAGGGTGTCCTGTAATCGCATCGCTTTCAGGCATAGATTGCGCGATAGTAGTTACTGAGCCTACTCTGTCGGGCCTGCATGATGCTAGCAGGGTAATTGATGTAGCAAAGCATTTTAATGTCAAGACAGCGCTTGTTATAAACAAGTATGACCTAAATCTTGACATGACCAGAAAAATAGAGCAATATTGTGAAAAAGAAGGCGTCAAGATTATTGGTAAAGTCAGTTTCGATAAGTCAGTAGTAGAGGCTATGGTTTCTTCCAAAACAGTGATTGAATACAGCGACTCGAAAGCCAAGGATGAGATTATCTCTATCTGGGAGCGCTTGCAAAAAGAGCTTTAGTGTGGGCTGGCAATATAAAAAAGGCAGGCTTATTAGATGAGGACCTATCTGGATTGCATACCATGTTTTTTTAAGCAGGCGCTTGAAGCCGGAAAAATAGCGGGAGCAAACAAGGTTACACAAAAAAGAATACTGGATAAACTTGCTAAGGACTTCCCAAAATTTTCTTTAAGTGCTTCTCC
>CAZDLP010000057.1:0-5052 GCA_964506565.1 uncultured Planctomycetia bacterium | reverse complement strand
GATAACTTAACACTTATAACCGAAATAGATGTGCCACGATTAATATATGGCGGGCGTAGCTCAGTTGGCAGAGCACCTGAATGTGGCTCAGGCGGTCGCGGGTTCAAATCCCGTCGCTCGCCCCATTATTTAAATAGAAGCAGCAGCTATCTTTTTGATAGCTGCTGCTTTTTGCTTTCTGTCTAAAAAAAAATAAAAAATTATGATTTAAGTTGTTATGGATATCTAAATTTGTTATATTAATATAGTATGCTTTTATAAAAATAAATGGGAGGTATTATTATGGCAGATATAGGCAGGCCAAGTGAGCAGAATTTTTTTGTGTATTTTGTAGCTCTTATAGCGGCTTTGGCAGGGCTCTTGTTTGGTTATGATACAGGGGTAATATCCGGTGCTATACTTTTTATAAAAGATGAATTCCATTTAACATCAATAATGGAAGAGATAGTAGTAAGTGCTGTGCTCTTAGGCGCAATCGTAGGTGCTGCGGCAAGCGGTGGTGTATCAGATAAGATCGGTAGGCGCCAGACCATAATATGGACCGCAATATTCTTTGCCATTGGGGCACTCGGCTCTGCCTTTGCGCAGAATGTAATATGGCTTATATCTTGCCGTGTTATAATAGGCGTCGCGATAGGTGTCGCGTCGTTTGTAGCGCCACTCTATATTTCAGAGGTCGCGCCAACAGAGGTAAGGGGCGCGCTTGTATCTCTGAATCAGCTCATGATTACTTGCGGTATAGTCTTATCCTATGTAGTCGATTACGCGTTTTCAGCTTCAGACAATTGGCGATGGATGTTTGCTTTTGGCGCAGTACCAGCTATAGTATTGCTTGTAGGTATGCTGTTTTTACCGGAAAGTCCACGTTGGCTGCTCAGCCAGTCTCTTGTTAAAAGGGCTCGCGCTATACTTGAGCGCATTCGCAATAAGGAAAATGTTGATAAAGAACTCGAAGTTATTAACAAGACACTTAAGCAGAAGGCAGGTGGTTGGGGGGAGCTTTTAGAGCCATGGATAAGGCCCGCTCTTATCGTAGGCATAGGCCTTGCCTTTATTCAGCAGGCAACAGGCATAAATACTGTTATATATTACGCCCCTACGATATTTGAGTTTGCTGGATTTGAATCCGCAAAGGTATCTATACTCGCAACAGCTGGTGTAGGTATAGTTAATGTACTTATGACAATAGTCGCCATATGGCTTCTGGATAGATTAGGCAGAAGGCCATTACTTTTTACGGGGCTTATAGGTATGATACTAAGCCTTACCGTACTAGGCTTTGCTTTTAGAGTGCCAAGCCTTTCAGGATCACTTAAGTGGATAACGGTCGCGGGCCTAGCCTGCTACATAGCATCCTTTGCTATAAGTTTGGGTCCGATATTCTGGCTTATTATTGCCGAGATATACCCTTTAAGGATACGAGGAAGGGCTATGAGTATAGCTACGGTAGCAAATTGGACATTCAATATGATAGTTGCGCTTACATTTCTTACAATGGCGGATAAGCTTGGGCGTTCAAGTGCTTTTTGGCTTTACGCGTTGGTCGCTATTGCTGGTTTAGTATTCTCTTATTTCTATGTTCCTGAGACAAAGGGCCGCACATTAGAGGAGATAGAGGAGAGCCTCAGAAGCGGTAAATGTTTCAAGAAGGCATAAAAAAGGAAGAACGGACAGGCCCTTTTACAGGTAGCCCGTCTTATTCTTTTAAGTTCTTTTCTATTAACCATTGACCTACCATAAAAGGGATGCTATACTTATAGTAGAAATAATAGAATAACTATAATAGATATAAGCGGAGGCTTTATATAATGGCTCACAAGATTCTTACAACACATCAGACAGCAAAGCTATGTAATGTTCACCATACAACAGTTATAAACTGGATAAACGAGAACAAGCTTAAGGCTTACTCCACCCCCGGAGGTCACAGGCGCATATCTGAGGATGACCTTATAAGGTTTATGAAAAAGTATCAGATACCTATACCTGAGAAACTCTTGACAGGAAAGAAGACGATACTTATTGTAGATGATGATATAGAGTTTCTTGAGGAGCTTAAAGTCGCGCTTGGTAATAATGGTTTTGACCTTGATTTCGCGTCAAATGGTTTCGAGGCAGGGAGAAAGATATATACTAAAAAGCCATCTTTAATACTCTTGGATTTTAAGATGCCCGGGCTCGATGGTTTTGAAGTGTGCAAGATTCTCCATATGTACGAGGACACTAGCAATATACCGATCTTCGCGGTTACTATCCTTAGCTCAAAAGAGGAGATAAAAAAAATTAAAGCATGCGGGGTAAAAGAGTATATACCGAAACCAGTAGATATCGAGAAGCTGATTAAAACTGTAAAAAGTATATTAAGATAGCTTGGAGGGATCTATGGAGACTAAGAAGAAGGTAATGGTTGTAGATGATGACAAGGAATTTCTGGATGAGATGGTGGAGACACTAAGACTGACAGGTTATGATCCAATAGCTGCTTCAGAGAGCATCAATGCGGCTGAAGAGATAATTCAGGCAAACCCTGATGTCATATTACTCGATCTTAAGATGGACAAGAAGAGCGGCTTCAAGGTTGCGAATGAGCTGATGTCAAAGCCTGAGACTAGAGATATACCGATAATCGCTATTACAGGTGTTTTTACTCATCATGAACACTCATTGCTTCTTAAGATGTGCAATATAAAAGATCGCCTTATAAAGCCGATTAATCCGCTTGATGTAATCCACCTTATAGAGAAATCTGTTTAAAGAGATGAGTATGGGCAAAGATACTACCTACATATATAAGACGCTTTTGGATAATATACCGCATAAGATATTTTACAAGGATTTAAATTCTGTCTATTTACTATGCAATAAGAGTTATGCCAAGGACCTTAAGATCAAGCCATCACAGATAAAGGGGAAGACAGATTATGACTTTTTTCCGGAAAAATTAGCAGAGAAGTATAGGTCAGATGATAATGCTATAATGCGCAAGGGAAAAACAAGAGAGATCGAGGAGAAGTATATAAAAGACGGCATAGAGAGAATTACACATACATTAAAAGCCCCTTTGCGGGATAACGAGGACAAGATAGTAGGTATCTTCGGTATATTTTGGGATATAACAGAATATAGAGAGGCAGAAAAGATCCTTCAGAGAAGTGAAGAGCGCTTTATGCAGGTTGCTGAAACTGCCGGTGGATGGATCTGGGAAGTCGATAAAACAGGACTCTATACATATGCAAGCCCCACCGTTAAGAATATTCTTGGGTATAAGCCGAGTGAACTTGTAGGGAAGAAGTATTTTTATAGCCTTTTTATTCCAGAGATAAGGGGGAAGTTAAAGAAGAAGGCATTCCAGTTTTTTTGTATGAAGAAACCCTTTAAAGGGTTTGTTAACAAAAATATGCACAGAGACGGACATATAGTATACTTGGAGACAAGCGGATTGCCCATTTTAAGCAAGACAGGTAAATTACTTGGATATAGAGGCACTGATACTGATGTCACAGCGCGGAAAAAAGCAGACGAGATATTGCGGGGCCTAAAAGACAACCTTGAGATTGAAGTAGAGAAGAAGACAGGGGATCTTATCTTAGCTCATCGAGACCTTGAGAGTTCTAAACGTTTAGCTGATATAGGGGCGCTTGCCGCTACAGTTGCGCATGAGCTTCGGAACCCGCTCGGCGTTATAAAGACAGCTGTTTATAATATAAAGCATAAATCAAAAGATAAATCTATTGTAAGTCATCTGAATAACATAGATAAGAAGATACACGAAAGCGATATTATTATAAAAAATCTTTTAAGCTATTCAAAGGTAATGGTGCCCCAGTATCAAACCGTTCTAATATGTGATCTAATCGCGGAATGTGTACGTAACTTTAGGGCTAAATATAGCGTATATGATGTAGAGGTAAGTATGAGCTGTGAATGCAACAAAGGAGATAAGATAGAAGCGGACCCGGTGCATATAACCAGCCTGCTTTCTAATATCCTGGATAATTCTTATCAATCGTTTTATGACAAAAGAGGCGCTATAGAGATAAAGAGTCATTACAGCAAGAAAGATAATAGCTTTCAGATATATTTTAAGGATAACGGCCCAGGCATCTCAAAAGTTGACCTTAATAAACTATTTGAGCCATTTTTTACAACAAAAGCAAAGGGCATAGGCCTGGGCCTTACAGTATGCAAACAGATAATAAGCCTGCATAACGGTAGTATCAATATAACAAGTAAAAAGTCACAAGGCACTACCGTATCCATAACCCTGCCTATAAGCAGAAAATAAGATCTTGTTTGGCTTATGCATTTGACATAAAGTATATGTTTATATATACTGTCATATGTAAAGATATATAGGAGATTTTTATGATTAGCAAAAGAATACTTGTGGTAGATGATGAAGAAGATATTGTTGCATTGGTCAGGATAAGATTGGAGGCAGAGGGCTACGAAGTTCTTGTTGCTTCTGATGGGCAACAGGCCCTGGACACAGCGAAGAAAGAGATGCCCAATCTTATTATCCTTGATCTCATGCTACCAAAGATAGACGGATACAAGGTTTGCAGGATGCTAAAATTTGACGAGCGTTACAAGAAGATTCCTATTATACTTTTTACAGCAAGGAGTCAAAGTTCTGACAAGGATTTAGGAATGGAGGTTGGTGCGGACGCGTACTTAACCAAGCCCTTTGATTCCAAGGTATTGCTTGATAGCATAAAAAGATTATTATTATAATTTAATGTCAAATTCCAAATTTATTTTACCGCATATATTACAAATATAAATTATAGAGAGTAATAACATGTCTTCATTGGTAGTTATATCGTATGTTGCGACAGGTATCGTCAGTATAATATTTGCCGGTATATTGGCTCACCTGGCTAAGCAAAAGGCTGATGTAAAGTCTTGAAAAAGGAATTCTATCTTCAAAACACCCCAGAAGCGGTCATGAGAAGCCTCTCTGAAGGTCTGGTAGTTGTCGATACTAAGGGTAAAGTTATCATGATGAATCCTGCCGCTGAAAAGCTTTTGGATAGCACGCAAAAGGAAAAG
>CAZDLP010000056.1:0-5364 GCA_964506565.1 uncultured Planctomycetia bacterium | reverse complement strand
TTAAAGAGGAACGTAAAAGACGGCTAAGAATCTTTTGTTTTATAATATCCGCATTGGTAATATCTTTTTCATTGAATAGGTACTCTGTTCTGCGACACACAGGAACACTCATGCTTCTAGCCCCTTTCTGTGTTGGGCTGCTTGCTTTTTTCTTCCAGCTGTTTATAGACAAAGGCCCTCTAATTGTGCTCTACTCCAAAAGCTACCCGTATCGCAAGCTTAAACCTTATGGATGGCTCAGTGCTTTTTTAATCTTTGAATTTGTGCTTGTATGGGGCCTTTATACGAAGCAGATATTACTTTTAGGCGAGGATCTTTTTCTTGTTACCATACTTTTTATAGGGGTCGTAGTATATTATCATATCTTTGTCAGGATGAAAGTGAGCCTGCGTTTTGTTTTCCTAGCTATAATAGTACCATTAATAGCGGCAGGTACAGCTCTTGGGCTAGGTAGTTATTTGAATATATTGCAATTTGTTATGCCCGGAAAAAGAATAGGCGATATCGTATTCTTTAATTCCTTATATTGGATATTTCTCTCAATATTTTTTCAGGTTGTATGCGAAGAACCGGCGTTTCGAGGATACCTGATGCAGAAATTGCTGTATAAGGGAGAGCTTTTCGCTATAATTATATCATCAGCCTGCTATTGCCTATGGCGTGTGCCTTTTAGCCTGTTTATAGCCTCAGATATGAAGGAAGTGATAGTTCTTCTGTGCGGTAATTTTATTACAGGCATACTGTTCGCTTTAATTTTTGTAAAGTCGAGAAACCTTCTTGTAGCGATATTATGCCACGGCATAATATCAGGCCTCCAGATGAGCTTTTTTGCCTCCAGTGTTAATCCCGGTATTATGCAGTATATGAAATTCTTGGTACCTACCGCAAAAACGCAGTTATTAATCATCTGGTTTGTTTGCTTGCTCATAGGCCTTATTTTTCTTACTTTCATTCCGCGCAAAAAATTATATATCCATTAAAGCTACTGTAGTCATTATAATCTAATGACTACAGTGCCCATTTTTATTTGCATAAAAGCCCTTTTTGAGGTAATATAATATAATTGTAAAAGCAAAGGAGTATTATAATGACTAAGCATAAGATATTGAACGAGTGGGTAAAAAAATGCATAAAATTGTGTAAGCCCGATAAAGTGGTTTGGATTGATGGTACAGAAGGCATGCGAAAGAGGCTTGAAAAGCAGGCCTGTGCTACCGGTGAAGTAGAAAGGCTTAATCAGAAAAAGATGCCGGGATGTCTATTGCATCGCACGGCATTAAATGATGTAGCGCGCACAGAGAACCTTACCTTCATATGTACCCCCAATAAGAAAGACGCAGGCCCCAATAATAACTGGATGTCTCCAAAAGATGCGTATAAAAAGGGGAGCAAGATATTTTCCGGTTCTATGAAAGGGAGAACAATGTATGTTATCCCTTTTTCAATGGGGCCTATTGGTTCCCCTTTTAGCAAGATAGGCGTTGAAGTAACAGATAGTATATATGTTGTGCTAAATATGTATATTATGACAAGGGTAGGCAAAAAGGTACTAAAAGCACTGGACGAGGATGGTAAGTTTACGAAATGCCTGCATGGCAAGGCAGGACTTGATATAAAAAGACGCTTAATATTGCATCTACCCAAGGACAATACTATATGGAGTGTAGGTTCAGGATATGGCGGCAATGTTCTTTTGGGTAAGAAATGCATGGCATTACGTATCGCTAGTTACCAGGCACAGAAAGAAGGCTGGATGGCAGAGCATATGCTTATATTGGGCATAGAGCAGCCTAACGGCCATATAGAATATATCGCGGCTGCGTTCCCAAGCGCGTGCGGAAAGACAAATCTCGCTATGCTTATTCCACCAAAAGGCTTGGAGAGGAAAGGGTATAAGGTCTGGACCGTTGGTGATGATATAGCGTGGATGCGTCCTGATTCAGATGGTAAGTTATGGGGCATCAACCCTGAATGGGGATTCTTTGGTGTAGCGCCTGGGACCAATACAAAGACCAATCTGAACGCGATGAAGACTATTCAGAAAAATACAATATTTACAAATGTTCTTTTAAAGTCAGATAAGACTGTATGGTGGGAAGATGGTGATGATGCTCCACCAAAGAAAGGTATAGATTGGAGGGGCTCTTCTTGGAGGCCGGGAATGTTAGATGACGATGGTAATGTTTTAAAAGGCGCACATCCTAACAGTCGTTTTACGGTGCCGGCTATGCAATGCCCGTCGATATCATACCGCCTAGAACAGCATCATGGAGTTCCTATATCAGCTATTATCTTCGGAGGCAGGAGAGCTCATTTGGCCCCGCTTGTTTATGAGTCTTTTTCCTGGCAGCATGGTGTCTATGTCGGTGCGACCATGGCTTCGGAACGTACAGCGGCACAATATGGAAAACAAGGTGAAGTCCGTCGCGATCCTATGGCTATGCTTCCATTCTGCGGCTATGATATGGCAAAGTATTTTAAGCATTGGATAGATATGGAGAAGAAGCTTTCAAGTCCGCCGAAGATTTTTCATGTTAACTGGTTTCGTCAGGATAAGAACGGTAAGTTTTTATGGCCAGGTTATGGTGAGAATTTACGTGTGCTGGAATGGATACTCAAGCGCTGCAATAATGAGGTAAAGGCACACAAGACACCAATTGGCTATGTACCACATTTAGAAGATATAGACAGAACAGGGCTTAATTTTAGCAAGGATAAACTTAAAGATCTGTTTTCAATAGATTCCAAGGAATGGTTGCAGGAGGTCAAGGATCATAAGAGATTCTTTACTCAATTTGGCAGTAACCTCCCGGTGGGGATAAGAAAAGAGTACTCGGCTTTGAAAAAACGGTTTGATTTTTAAATGGCTGTGTTAGATATTCTGAAATATCCGAACCCTGTTTTGCGTAAGCGATGTTCTGATGTCAAGATCATTGACGCTGAGATCAGAAGGTTGCTTGACGATATGGCAATGACTATGTACGCTGTAAACGGGGTAGGCCTGGCAGCGGCTCAAGTAGGCCTTAACATGCGCATCATTGTAATCGATCTGGGCACAAGGCTATTAAAGCTGGTAAACCCGAGAATAGTAGAGAGCCAAGGTTCTTCCGTAATGGAGGAAGGATGTCTTTCCGTGCCGGATGTATATGTAAAGGTAAAGAGAAAGGCGCGGCTTACGGTATCCGCGCTTAGTTATAGCGGAGAACCAGAGCTTATAAAGGCAGAGGGCTTACTTGCTCACGCGTTTGGTCAGGAGATAGATCACCTTAATGGAAAGCTGATTATAGATTATCTGCCTTTTTATAGAAGAATATTAATGAAGTAGGCCAATATGACACCTTTGATAAGGGGGCGCCTTTAAGTCGCGATGATTGTTAAAAAAGGAGAAAGTTCTTATTTTTTCATGGGAGTGAATGTTATTATATATTATATTAAAATAGCAGATAAGATTAAATTATGAAAAGATGCCAAAGATGCTCTATAAGATATTCCGATATGTGGAATATTTGCATGGTATGTAACACCCCGCTTGTATCTGATACGATCGTATCAAAGGTTTTCACCAAAAATAGACAAAACTCCGGTTATCTGTTCCCAATGATAGAAAAGAGTATTGAAGAAGCGAATATGCTCTTTCTCTATCTTAATTTGGATCTAAAGCTTATAATGTGCAATAAGTCATTAGAACGGATAACAGGCTACACTAGAAAAGAGATATTTAAAGGGGATTGGCAGAAAATATTTTTTGGTAAGAATCATTCCAAGCGGGAGATGTTCAAGGCTGTTCTGATGAGCTGTTTTGCAAATGTCCGCGGCCATGCTTATGAAGGCTCTATTATACGTAAGGATGGTACAGAGTGCGCCCTATCCTGGTCCAATACAATAATTACCGATGTATCAGGTAAGTCACAGGGTGTCTTCTGTATAGCGACTGATGTTACAGAATATAAGTTCGCAAAGAATGATGTAGCGGCATGTTCCGAACGGCTCAAGGATATATTTGTTAGCATAAAGGATTACGCATTACTAACTACTAATCTGGCAAATAAAATTACATATTATGGAGCGAGCGCCACAACCCTTTTTAATTGGAAGTCTGATATGATACTTAAGGACATCAGCACGCTATTCGCGGCTGATGAAGGCACCAGTATTATAAGTAAGATAAAGCGGAAGATCACGAGCAAGGGTAGCTTTGAAGAGGAACTTACGCTATTGCGTTCAGACGGGTCTGTTTTTTCGTCCATGGTTCTTGTAAGCGGCCTTGTAAATGCGGATAATAATGTATCCGGCTACTTGTATATCATTAGAGATATAACAGAGCAGAAGAAGATAGAAGCGCAGATGATACAGAACGAGAAGATGGCAGCTATGGGACAGCTTGCCGCGGGTGTAGCTCACGAGATCAACAACCCTCTTCTGGTAATTTTAGGCAGAATAGATATGCTCGCTATGGATGGTGAAAAGATGTCGCCCGGGGTTGGGAAGACCATAGATATTATCACATCCCAGGCAAAGCGGATGAGGGTGATTGTGGATAGACTGCTTCTATACTCTCGCAAGAAGCCTGTATCCAGAAATATTGTGGATGTTAACGAGATACTAAAGACCATACCCCCTTTAGTTGCCTATTATCCTGAATTCCATAAAATCGAGTGGAAAGAAAATTTGGATAAGGAGCTCGCGAAGGTAAAAGGAGATTTTAATCAATTGCAGGAGGTCTTTTTAAATATCGCTATAAATGCCTGCCAGGCAATGCCTGATGGCGGTACGCTTACAATCAGCTCGTATATGCAGGATGGCGAATTTGTTAATGTTGGAGTTGAGGACACAGGTTCAGGCGTAAAAAAAGAGGATATGGGTAAGCTTTTCCTGCCATTTTTTACTACAAAGGATACCGGAACAGGCCTCGGCCTGCCATTATGCTATTCGATTGTCGAATCTCACGCAGGAGTAATAGAAGTAGAAAGCGAGTTGGATAAAGGGGCTATTTTTACTGTAAAATTGCCAGCTTATATACTAAGAGAGAGCCATAAGCATTAAAGATAAGGAGTAGAATATGGATGGAAAGATAAAAATTCTTGTTATTGATGATGAAACAGACGCTTTAGAGCTTTTTAGAGATCTTTTTACAAAAAAAGGTTATGCAGTAGAGTGCGCACCCGGTGGCATAGAGGCTCTGGAGATTATCGATAAGATGCTCTTTGATGCTGTCTTGCTTGATATAAGGATGCCGATAATGAATGGTATCGAGGTTTTGGCAAAAATCAAGCAGAAAAAACCTGATCTGCCTGTTGTTATGCTTACAGCTTATGGCTACGATGATACCCTGATAAATAAAGCGCTTGAGCAGGGGGCAACAGG
>CAZDLP010000055.1:0-5506 GCA_964506565.1 uncultured Planctomycetia bacterium | reverse complement strand
TCCAATTCTGAAAAAATGGGTTTAAGGCGCAGGCCTTACGCATTTACTGAACATGGCGTAGCAATGCTTTCAAGTGTTCTTAATAGCGAAAGAGCTGTTCAGGTTAATATAGCTATAATGCGTGCCTTTGTAAAACTCCGTAATATACTATCAACTCATAAAGAACTTGCCCACAAGCTCAAGGAATTAGAGCAAAAAACAGAAAAGCACGATACTGAGATCCAAGCTATCTTTGAAGCGATAAGGCAGCTCATGAAGCCTCCGGCACAGCCAAGGCGAAGGATAGGCTTTCATGCGGAATAAAATAGAAAGAGGGGAACCATGCCAAATTTGGTGTTAACGGAGGTCATTGGCCAAAAAATCTATCTTATTAGAGGGCATAAGGTTATGATAGATACCGACATAGCCCAGCTTTATGACGTAAAAACTAAAAGGCTTAATGAACAAGTGAAAAGGAATATAAGGCGCTTTCCAACAGACTTTATGTTTCAGTTAACAAAGAAAGAGAAATGCGAACTGGTCGCAAATTGCGACCGGTTCAAACAGCTTAAACACTCAACTGTTACGCCCTATGCCTTTACAGAACAGGGGGTTGCTATACTCTCAAGTGTACTTAATAGCGATAGGGCTATCCAAGTCAACATAGCCATTATGCGTGCCTTTGTTAAGCTAAGGCAAGTTCTATCAACTAATAAAGCGCTTGCTCATAAGCTAGAACAATTAGAGCGTAAGACAGAAAAGCACGATACTGAGATCCAGGCAATCTTTGAGGCCATAAGACAGCTTATGAAGCCTCCGGCACAGCCAAGGCGAAGGATAGGTTTTCATAAAGAATAACAAAAACTTAAAAATTTTCTGCTCAGGATTCTTTTTTAAAACAGGCGACACAATGCTGTCGCTCACATCTTTTATAATAGCCCCATACATTAATAATAAAAACACAAAATGGCTTAAGGGGTTCATTCTACACTTCACCCTCCTATAAAACAGGATCTGCCCCTTAAGCCACTCTCCGTAGGTCATAGACCCAAAAAAGAAAGGGGTAGAAGGATGAAGCAGGTTTTTTTCTCAGTGACAAGTGTACTGATGTTTGTACTAATAAGCAGCGCCGTAGCATTTAACCCACTAACAGTGCGTGCACAGATGGAGTTTGCTCCTGCCGAGGCACCCATAAGCCAGGGCTTAAATCCTGTCCCAACAGTCAACAGGAAAGAGCTTATCAGTAGCATACCTGCTATTCAAGCACCCATTAATACAACAAAGGCATTTGAAGAGCTTCATAAAGATAAAAATTTAATAGTTGAGCTTGATGAATTTGAGGTAAAGGTAAATAGTGACTTCTCATACCAGGTCCGTGATAAAAAGAGGATAAAGATCCTAAACGACTCTATAATTGACGCATTAGGAGAGATGCCTCTCTACTACAATAGCTCCAGATCCAAGATAACAAGCCTAAAGGCCCATACAATCGCTCCGGATGGCACAATATACCCCTGCTCACAGATCCAGGACCTAAACCTCTATAAGCAGGCTATCTACTCTGATATGAGAGTCAAGGTTGTAACCTTTAGCCGAGTAACAGTGGGCTCAAGATTAGAATATGAGGTCATAACAGACCACTCAAGAGGCGCTATAGAGGATAGCTTTTTCATGGATTTTTATTTAAGCTTCCGATCACCTGTTAAAGAGCAGAATATATCCTTTGCATTACCTAAGAGCCTTAATATTGCCTATAGAGAATATAATCTTAAGTTTAAGCCTAATATAACAGAAGATGCGAATAATATTAGATACTCCTGGCACCTACTAGATATGTATGAGGAGCCGTTAAGAGAAAAGATGCTTCCACCATCAGATAATCTTGTATCCGATTGCTTCCAGTTCTCATCTATCAAGAGTTGGGATGATGTATCAGCATGGTATTATAACCTCGTACAGAAAAACCTATTAATTACCCCTGAGATAATCTCTAAAGCCAAAGATCTTACAAAGGATAAGCTCGGGATAAGGGAAAAGACAAAGGCCATATTAGAATATATACAAAAAGACTTTCGTTACGTATTCATGGGCTTTGGCGATAACAGACTTGAACCACACAAAACAACAGAGGTCTTTAATAATAAATACGGGGATTGCAAAGACCTCTCGCTCTTATGCATGGCATTCTTAAAATCAGCATCAATAGACTCATCTATCGCCTTATTCAATACAGAGAGCTCCATATCAGACCCGAGTAAGGACTTGCCTTTTCCAACGCTATTTGACCATGTACTTCTACTTGTTAGAGACCCTGAGAAAGGGGATTTTTTCATAGACCCTCTGTTGAATGGATACGATATAGAAGAGTACCCGCTTTATTATCAGCACGCCTACACATTCGTAATTGGCGAGAAAAAAGGAGAGTTTAAGCGCTTCCCCATATTCAGCAGAGAACGTATCTATGATGAGTCTGATTTTACAGTAACTATTGAACCTGATGGTTCCGCGACATCAGAGAATCGCGCAATCTGGGGCCTTGATTTCTCAATAAAGATGCGTAATAAATTAAAATCCATGAATGATGATGAAAAAAAACACTTGTACGAATATTTAGATAATGCGGTAGGAGACGGCGGCAAGGTATTAGAAAGAGAGATAAATGGCCTAGATAAAGGATATGGACCGTTAACTAGCTATGCGAAGGTTTACAATAAGGATGAATACCCTGTTATAGATAATATGATCATAATTAATCTGGTATCATATCAAAGGCCTGATGACTTTACAAGCAAGGAGCGCCAATATCCAATATTCAACCCTTATAATTCTTTAGAAAAAAAGACTATTGCCTATAAGATACCGAAAGGTTTCGATATAACCTATATGCCGAAAAATATATACCTTGATAATGGTTATTTCTCAATAAGGAGAGAGTTTAAACGAAAGAAAGATACTATCACAGTAACAGCGACAGAAGAGTACAGAAGAAAAGAACTGCCTGTAGAGAAATACACATCCCTAAGGGAGTTCTGCGATAGATTGCCCAGAAAGACAACCCAGCGCATAGTGCTTACACGTAAAAAATCACTATTTAAGCGGCTTTTTAGCAGGTAAAAAGCAACTGTTTATGAGGAGGGTAAATTCTGACAAGGACTTAAAAAATCAAGGCAAGGGGCCCTTAGGAAGAAAGCTTAAATACATCGTTTTTTTACTTGACATCGTTGTAAACTTTTACTACAATTGATGTAAAAGGAAACAACAATGATTAATCTTATAGAAATAACAAAATCCCGATTGCGTCAAAAACTTCTAACATATTTTTTTACAAATACTTCTTTATCTCTATACGTAAGAGAAATAGCCGCAATATTACATCAGGACCCGGGAAATCTATCCAAAGAACTTAGCAAACTGGAAAAGGCGGGTATCTTTATATCATCCGTAAAGGGTAAGCAGAAGTATTTTTCACTTAACACCAAGCACCCTCTTTATAAAGAACTTAAATCAATTATATTTAAAACGGTTGGGGTTGAAGGTGCCCTAAAAAAAATTATAGCTAACTCAAATGGCATCGTGCTTTCCTTTGTTTATGGCTCATTCGCTAAAAATAAGCAAAATGATTTAAGCGATATAGATCTTTTGATAATAGGCAATCCGGATGAAGATAAATTGATGGCAGAGATAGAATCTCTTGAAAAAAAGCTCTTAAGGGCGATTAATTACAATATTTACCAAAAAAGAGAATTTACCAACATGCTAAAGAAAAAAGATTCTTTTGTAACAAATATTATTAAAAGGCCAAAGATAATGCTTAAAGGTTCGATAAATGAATTTTGCTGATTTAATCAAAACCGGACAATTAACTAAGGAGGTTACGTCCAAGCATAAAATCGCTGAATTTTTGCAATTTGCCGAAGAAGAACTATTGGCAGCGAAGTTTAATTTTAATAAATTTCCTTTAACTGCTTACAAGTCCGCATATGATGCCCTTATGCATGCTGGTAACGCGCTGATAAGATACTATGGTTACCGTCCAACAGCAAAATATACTCATGCTACTATTACAGAATTTGTTGATAGGATCTTAGGTGGGGACTTTGGCCACCTTGCAAGAACTTTTAAACGAATGCGCAGAAAGAGGCATCCATTACAATATGACGCTAAATTCTCAGAATCCAAATCTGAGGTTAAGAATAGCATTGCTCAATCAGAAACACTGGTAAAAAAGATAGAAGAACATATAAAGATTAAACCATTGCAAGGACGCTTATTCTAGGTTAAAAAATCTCAAAATACCCCCTTCAAATAAGGATCAAATAAGGGCAAATAAGGGGACACACTACTTAATTCAGGAGGAATGGTTAGTGAAGAACTCAGTAATAAGGCTAAGCGTATGGTGTATTGTTTTTTGTTTGGTTGGTTTAACTTTGCCATTAATCAATTCTTTCGGGCAAAGCCAACTTACCAACGCGATTTATAGCATCCCCCTAAAAAGCCGTTTATTTAAGGATAAATCCCCTAAACAAATAACAGAATACCTTAAAAAATGTAACATAAATGCGGTTGTGCATGTGCCTCTTGATAATTTGCTTATTGAAAACCTTCAACATGAAGGGATAAGAACATATGCCGAAATAAAGATTTTTTTTGGTGAACAATATTGGAAAGAACACCCGGAATCACGTCCGTTATTATCAAATGGCAGTTTAGCGGAGAAAGAAGATTGGTATGCCGGAATTTGCCCCTCTCAAGAGTGGCTCATTGAAAAAAAAATTCATGAAGTAGAGGAAATAGTGAAAACCTACCATATCGATGGGGTGTGGTTGGATTTTATTCGATGGCCAACAAAATGGGAAGAAAAAGATATTAAGTTTCAGCATACTTGTTTTTGCGATAGTTGTCTTGAACGGTTTCAAAAGGAAAAAAATATAAATATACCCGAAAACCTAGCATCAATAAGCGATATCTCGGCGTGGATTTATAAAAATCACGCGAAAGAGTGGTATAAGTGGAGATGTGATGTGATTATAGATACCGTTAGACGAATAAAAAACGCCGCAAAGAAGATTAAGAAAGATATACTTATAGGTATTTTTATTGTTCCCTGGAGAGAAGGAGATTTTGACGATGCGATATATAAGGTTATAGGACAGGACATAGAAAGGCTTTCCGATGTTGTGGATGTGTTTTCTCCTATGAGCTATTACTTGCTTTGCCATAAAGATGCGGAGTGGATAGTCTCTATCAATCAATGGCTAAGATCTAAAACAGATAAGCGTATATGGCCCATTATTCAATCTCCGAAAAATTCTGATTTAAAAACGCTAGAAGAATATGAGAAGGCTTTAAGATTTAGCTTAAAAGGCGGGGCAAACGGAACCATAACCTTTACTACAGACACAGAAGATGCATATGGAATGTGGGAGATTCAGAAGAGAGTTTTTAAATAGGTGTTGAGCTTCAAAAATAAAAGCGTTCATAAGTAAAGCAGCCTTATAAATTAAGTAGTGTGTCCCCTTAATTGGTA
>CAZDLP010000054.1:4098-5679 GCA_964506565.1 uncultured Planctomycetia bacterium | reverse complement strand
ACCACATTAAAGAATGCTATTAAGCAGGACCGTGTGGCGCATGCTTATCTTTTTTGCGGTCCAAGAGGCATAGGAAAGACCACTACAGCTCGTATCCTCGCGAAGGCCTTGAATTGCGAAAAAGGCCCCACGCCTTCTCCCTGCAACAAATGCGCTTCATGCAAAGAGATAACAGATTCAAAGAGCATGGATATTATTGAGATAGATGGCGCCTCTAATCGCGGAATAAACGAGATAAGAAATATCAAGGAAAATATAAAATTCTCCCCGCAAAGCGGGCAGTTTAAGATCTATATTATCGATGAAGTCCATATGCTTACGACGGAGGCGTTTAACGCGCTACTCAAGACATTAGAAGAGCCTCCGGCGCATGTAAAGTTTATATTCGCTACAACCGCCGCTTATAAGGTCATACCTACTATCCTTTCTCGTTGCCAACGCTTTAATTTTAGAAGGCTTTCTTCTGGCGATATAGCCAAAAAATTAAAAGATATAGCAAAGAAAGAGAAGGTTAGCATTGATGAGGTAGCGTTATTAAACATAGTAAGGCAGTCAGCAGGCTCTATGAGGGATGCGGAGAGCCTAATGGATCAGCTTGCCACGTATTGCAAAAATAAGATTACAGCAGAGGAGACAAACAATATACTAGGCCTTGTTGAACAGGACAGGCTCTATCAGTTTGCCCAGCATATTATAGATAAAGATACGTCGTCTGCCATTAAATTTATCAGTAAGATAATGGATGAAGGAACTGACCCTAATCAATTTCTGATAAGCCTTGTGGAGTATTTCAGGAACGCGATGCTTGTCAAGGAGGGTAAGGCCTTGATCCCATTGCTTGAACTTACAAAGGATGAGGTGGATAGAATAGTCGTGCAGATAAAATCTCTTACACGGGAAGACATTCTATACATATTATATAGCATGATGAACGCGAGTAACAGCATGCGCCAATCTTCCATACCAAAGGTCTCACTGGAGCTTCTTGCTGTAAAGCTGAGCAGTAAGGAGTCAATAGTCTCTCTCGGCGAGATTATGAGTCGTTTAAATAGCCTTGAGAAGGTAAGCTCAGAGCCTGTAAAAGCAAGGCCTGTTATCGAAAAGCCTAAGAGTGCCGGTGATAATGATGTTCATGTTGTTGCTCAAGAGATGAATCCTATACCTACGGATGAGTCTAGGCCTGAGCTTTACCGAGTAAGAGAAGCGCTGCAATTGGTTATCAGGCAGATCAGGCAGGAGAAGATTTACATAGCTTCGTGCCTTGAAGAGGGAATGCTCGTTGATTTTAAGGGTAATATAATTACGCTTGGATTCCCTAAGAAGAACACATTTCATAAGGAGAGCCTTGAGAAGCAGCAGAATAAGGACATTATAGAGAATAGCTTTAGTAAAGCGCTTGGTTCCAAGGTTGCGGTTGAGTTTATCATTATAGAAGATGGCACGCAACCGGCTGATAACACAAAATCAGAAAAGCCAAACCAGCCAAACCAAAATCCTTTAAAGAAAGCGCTTTCTGACCCGATCATAAAGAGCGCTTTGGATATCTTTGATGGCAATATCATGAAATTCATGTAGAATGAG
>CAZDLP010000054.1:0-3998 GCA_964506565.1 uncultured Planctomycetia bacterium | reverse complement strand
ATATTAAGACTTCCTCACAGCGAGGCAAAGTCATTAGCATATTCCATATTAAAGGTCAAGGAATCTATAAAGTTCTGTAAATTATGCGGAAACCTTAGCGAGGAAGACCTATGTGGTATCTGTGATAATTCTCAAAGAGATAAGAGTATAATATGTGTTGTAGGGCAGCCAACTGATATAATTTCAATAGAGAAATCAGGGGCATATAGGGGCCTTTATCATGTACTTGGCGGGTCGCTCTCTCCTTTGGATGGCGTAGGGCCTGAGAATTTAAGGATAAAGGAGTTAGTTGCGCGTGTAAGAACCAAGAAAATACAAGAGGTCATAGTAGCTACTGATTCAGATTCCGAGGGAGAGACAACAGCTCTTTATTTATCAAGGCTCTTAAAGAAAGAAAAAGTCAAGGTCACCAGGATAGCTTATGGTCTTCCCATGGGCTCAAATCTCGAATATGCTGATCAGCCCACCCTCGCAAAGGCCCTTAAAGGCAGATCCCCCATTTAATCTTGACATAAACGACTCTTTTTAGTATAGTAATTAAATCTTATCTGTATAAAACCTAAAAATACAGATGTAAACAGCATAAAACCCAACATAAGGAGGGATTTTGGATGAAAGAGTATAAATTTTTAAAGTCAGCGCGTATGATCTTTAAGATATTGGGCTGGGTAGCTCTTGGGCTGGGCGTAGTTACAGGTGCGATAGTTCTCGTGACAGGAGGAGGCGCTCCTACGATAACACCGCAGGGCATAGAGATTCCAGCAACACCAAGAATGGCAGGCCTTATATTTATGGTAATGGGCGCGTTCTATTTTCTTATCCTGTATACGATCTCAGAGGTAATCAATATTCTTCTTGATCTAAAAGGGTGTAGCAATAAACCAGCAGTTTAATCTAAAGCATAAGAAAAGGTTAGAGATGATAGAGATACGTTGGCATGGCCGTGGAGGTCAAGGAGCAAAGACCGCCTCACAATTTATCGGTGAGGCAGCGCTTGACGCGGGTAAATATATACAGGCATTTCCAGAATACGGGCCGGAGAGAGCAGGCGCCCCTATCCGTTGCTTTACAAGGATTGCGGATAAGTCTATAACAATTCATTCACCTGTAACAGATCCTCAGATTGTTGTTGTTATAGATCCTACGTTGCTCGATTCTATAGATGTAACAGAGGGCCTGAAAGAAGACGGTGTTATCCTGGTCAATTCTGATCAGAATCCCAAAGCTATCAGAGAAAAACTCAAATTTAAGCATGGAAAAGTAGCTACAGTTAACGCTACTAAGATATCGCTAGAGACATTAGGCATACCGATGCCTAATACACCTATGCTAGGAGCCCTGCTTAAGGTCAAGGAGATTGTTTCTATGGATGTGCTTAAGAACCAGGTTAGGCACAAGTTCCTTAAAAAGATTGGTGAAGAAAAGACAAGCGCGAATATTGATGGCATCAAGCGTGCGTATGAGGAGACAGAGATAGGATGAGTAAAAAAGGTTGGAAAGAAATACCGATAGGTGGCCTTATAGATGAGGCAGGATCAGCAAAAGCGTATGATACGGGTAGCTGGAGAACCTTTAAGCCTGTTGTGGATAAGGCTAAGTGTATAAATTGTCTTCAGTGTTGGATATATTGCCCTGATTCCAGTGTAATTGTAAAAGACCAGAAGATGGAGGGGTTTGATTACGATCACTGTAAAGGGTGTGGGATATGTGCTTCCATATGTCCTGTAAAATGTATTAAAATGGAGAAATAATAGCAAATGGCAAAGATGATACCGTTAACAGGAGATCAGGCCGTAGCAGAGGCCATGAGGCAGATAGACCCGGATGTAGTAGCAGCATATCCTATAACGCCGCAGACAGAGATTGTTATGACATTTTCGCAGTTCGCGGCAGATGGCAGGGTAAAGACAGAGCTTATACCTGTTGAATCTGAGCATAGCGCTATGAGCGCATGCGTAGGTTCAGCTGCCGCAGGGGCACGAACAATGACAGCAACATCAGCTAATGGGCTTGCCCTTATGTGGGAGATTGTGTATATAGCGTCATCAACCCGCTTACCAATAGTAATGCCCGTTGTAAACAGGGCGTTATCAGGGCCTATCAATATTCACTGTGACCATTCAGATACTATGGGTGCGCGTGATTCAGGCTGGATACAGATATATGCGGAGAGTGGCCAGGAGGCTTACGAATATACTATATTGGCGATACGCATTGCCGAGAGCAGCGATATATTGCTTCCGGTTATGGTATGCCAGGATGGATTTATCACAAGCCACTCTGTTGAGGGCGTTGAATTATTTGACGATAAGCTGGTTAAGGATTTTATAGGCGAATACAAGCCCGGCATGCCTACCCTCTTAGATACAGATAATCCTGTTACATACGGGCCGCTCGATCTGCAGGATTTTTATTTTGAGCATAAGAGACAGCAGTCAGAGGCTATGAAGAACGCGATAGATGTTATACCCAAGATAATGGATGAATTCAATAAGAAGTTCGGTAGATCGCACTCTATTATAGAAGAATATAATATGGATGACGCTGAGGTCGCTATCGTGGTAATGAGCTCAACAGCAGGTACGGCAAAGACGGTTGTTGATGACCTCAGAAAAGAAGGGCTTAAGGTTGGACTTGTTCGCCCGTGCCTATTTAGGCCGTTCCCTGCGCAGAAAATAGTAGATGCGCTATCAAAGGTAAAGGTGGTAGCGGTATTAGATAGAGCTGAGTCATTCTCGAATTGCGGAGGTCCTTTATATAATGATATAAGGGCAGCTATGTATGACGCTAAGAACAAACCCATTATAACCGATTATATCTTTGGTTTAGGCGGAAGAGATATCTTTCCAAAGGATATAGCTGATGTATACAGGGAGCTTATAAAGGCAGCTGGTGAAAATAAAGTAAAGCAGAACATAAATTATATCGGAGTAAGAGAATAATGGCTAATATAAAAGAGCTTTCAAAGCTTCCGGAGCGCTTAAGTCCCGGACATAGGTTATGCGCCGGATGTGGGGCCTCTATAGTGGCGAGGCAGGTATTAATGGGCGCAGGGGAAAGTGCTGTGGTAGCTGGTTCCGCAACAGGCTGTTTTGAGGTTGCTACTACGATATATCCTTTTACAGCGTGGAACATACCGTTTATTCATAACGCGTTTGAGAATGCCGCTGCTACTATGAGCGGCGTTGAGACCGCGTATAGGGCGCTTAAGAAACAGGGGAAGATAAAGAAGGATATAAAATTTGTAGCCTTTGGAGGAGATGGCGGCACATATGATATAGGCTTACAGTCACTTTCAGGAGCATTGGAGAGAGGCCATAACTTTGTTTATGTCTGCTATGATAATGGCGCGTATATGAATACGGGAATACAGCGTTCAAGTGCCACGCCAACAGGCGCATCTACTACAACAGCGCCGGCAGGAAAAGAGAGTTATGGAAAACCTCAGATAAGGAAAGACCTTACAGCTATAATTGCCGCACATAGGATACCTTATGTTGCGCAGGCATCTGCATCTCACTGGAATGACCTTGTTACAAAATCGCAAAAGGCATTTGAGACAGAAGGCCCAGCTTTCTTGAATGTATTGGCACTCTGCCATAGAGGTTGGAGATATCCGCAGGAACAGGGTATCGCTATCGCAAAGTCAGCTGTAGATACCTGCTTCTGGCCGTTATATGAGGTAACTAATGGCAAGGAGTATAAGATAAACTATACGCCAAAAGAGAAGAAGCCTATTACAGACTGGCTCAAGACACAGGGCAGATTTAAGCATCTCTTTAAGCCCGGCAATGAAGAGGTCCTAAAGAGCATTCAGGCTGAGATAGATACTGAATGGGAATATCTAAATAAAAAAGCAGAATACTTTAAGGCATAAATAGAGATATCGTTTTTTACATATTTGCGTTCCTCTTCGTGTTCCTCGATAGCTCAGCTGGTAGAGCAGTTGGCTGTTAACCAACTTGTCGCAGGTTCGAGTCCTGCTCGAGGAGCCATTT
>CAZDLP010000053.1:0-5801 GCA_964506565.1 uncultured Planctomycetia bacterium | reverse complement strand
CCCCTGAAAATCTTTCCATCTATCATAACCGCGCTTCCTAAGCCTGAGCCCAATGTAATGCAAACAACGTCTTTAAAGCCTTTTGCAGCACCCCACTTTGCCTCACCGATACAAGCGGCGTTCGCGTCATTATCAACGAATACTGGCACCTTAAGCTGTGATCTTATAATATCCCTTAAAGGAACACCTCTCCAGCCTTTTACATTAGTAAGGTTATATATCACGCCTTTTTTATAATCAACCGGACCGGGTACACCGATGCCAACGCCTAAAAGGCTTTTCTTTAAGCCTGTAATCATAAGCTCTGATTCCGTGATAATCCGAGAGACTAGGCTCTTGCGTGAAAGATGGGCCTTTGTTGAAAAAGAGCCTTTTTTAAGGATCTCTCCCTTTAAATTTAATAAACCAAATTTCACGAATGTCGCCCCGAAGTCTATAGCAAGTATTCTATTTTTTATTTTCATAAACCATCACCCTGTTTCTGCCGGCTTCCTTTGCCTTGTAAAGCATCTGGTCTGCCCTGTCAATAAGCTGGCTTAATTCGTTTGTGTCATCCGGAAAAGTAGTAATTCCCATACTAATAGTCAATTTTATATTCTCGTCATAAGCACTGATATCCGCCTTTTCAACGGCCTTGCGTAACCTCTCTCCGACAACAAGAGCAGCTTCCTTGGTCGTTTCGGGAAGCACTATTGAAAACTCTTCCCCTCCATAGCGGCCTACAATATCTATGTCACGCAGGCTATCTTTTAGGATATCGGCTATTTTTCTAAGAGCTACATCCCCGACAAGATGGCCGAATTTATCATTGCATTTTTTAAAATAATCTATGTCAAGCATTACAAAGGAAAGCTTTGTAGCAAAGTGGCCGGCTCTTTCTATCTCTTCATCGAGCCTTTCTAAAAAATACCTGCGCACAAAAACATCTGTAATGCCATCTGTAATAGCAAGCTCCTGTACAAGCGCGTATAACCTTATCCTTTCAAGCACTATGGCAAACTGGTGGCCAAGTATTACAAAACGCACCATATCATCAAGCTGAAGCCCTTCGATAGCAAAAACACCGTTAAACCGGTTGCCCGCGATAAGCGGCATAGCTAAAAACGTATCTATGCTATCCGGCAGCTTAAAATCAGCGGAAGGCAGCATATTCGCCTGCCTATCAATTATAAGGGGGCTATTTTTGTTTCTCATGAAGTCACAAAGCGCATCCTCGTAACCGCTTAAGTCTTCCTGAAGACCATTGCCCTCTTCAGATATATTGTATACCGTATCGATATGAGGTTCGCTGTCCTTGAATGAAAATATCATCAGTTTGCATCTTGAAAAAGAAAAATAACCGACTATAGATTTCTTCAAACAATCCATGAGCTCTTCAAGCGTAATTGATGATATCATCTTTTTAGGCGCCTGATATAGGCTGCTTATATCATGAACTGTCTTTTGCAGATGCAGTTTTTCGTTTTCTGACCTCTTGCCTAACTCATAGAATGAACGATATTCTTCTTTTATTACATTTAAAACTTTTGTCTTTATATTCAGCACTCCTGCCGTTATCAACCTTAGCACGACACCGGCAAAAGTAATTGCTAATAAAAAAATTACAGTCTGTACAACGTTATTTAAGCTCGCGCCTAAAAATAAGAAGCTTAAGGCCATAAGCTTGCAAACAGACGCCACTAAAATAACTTCGTAAAGAGAGAAGAATACAACCGAAACTATCAGTGGTACAGCAACAATATTAAATAGCGGGCTGCCGGCATCAACATTTATTATATTAAGCAGGCTGGCTATATATACAACGCTTATAATAATAAGAGATATCAGGCAACGCATACTTTATTACGGCCTTCCTTTTTAGCTTTATATAATAAAAAATCTGTCTTCTTAAGAAGCTCTTCACTCTTTACTATTTCATCTGAATACGACGCGACCCCGGCTGATATAGTAACATTTGTCTCCTTGCGCCTTAAGGAGAATTTGCGCTCAGAGACATCGGATCTTATCTGTTCGGCTAATTTACGCGCTTGGTCTTTTGGCATATTAGGGAGCACAACTACAAACTCCTCTCCACCATAACGCGCGATAAGCTGGCTATATTTTTGCGCGTTATTGCGAATGATCCGGGAGACACCAATAAGCACCTTGTCCCCGGCGGAATGGCCATACTTATCGTTGTAATCCTTGAAATGGTCAATATCTATCATAATAAGGGAAAGTGGGACCTTATTAACGCGTGCCTTTTCCACCTCTTTGGCAAGCGATTCCTTCAAGTATCTATTTATATAAAAACCGGTAAGAGAATCTTTTGTGGAAAGCTCCTCGGTGGTCTTATATAGCCTGGCGTTATTAATCGCGCTTGATGTAAGATCGGATATAAAATCAAGGAGCCTTAAATCGTCAAATGAATAGCTATTCTTCTCTCTGCTGTTTAAGCGCAAGAGTCCAGTTATACGCGACTGGCTTATCATGGGGACGCTGATTAAGGATTTAAAATACCTCTCGCCGCTTAACGGAGTATAATCAAAACGGAAATCCTCGTTGATGTCTTCTACGCTTAGAGATTGCCTTTCCTTAAAAACCCATTTATCAAAAATATCACCGGTCTTTGATTTTATCTTTGGCAATGCACTAGCCTTCTTGGACATAAAAAGCATCAATTTCTGCTGATTCTTATCTACCAGGAAAAGCATCGCGGCGTCAGTTTCAGGTATCATCTCGTAAGCTGTATCTACGGCAAGCTGGCATATATCCTCGAGCGACAGCCTTGCGCTAAAAGATTCCCCAATCTCGCGTAGACTTCTATACCTATCCAGGCGCTGGGATAAAGCGCTGTTAAATTCCCCTACCTGCTGGTGATTAAATTTCACAATATTAACCGCCTCTTTAATCTTTTCCATGGCATTACTCTTGTTCTTCAGGATATCGACTCTTTTTTTATAGAATATATAAATTGTAACTGTAATACCTAAAAGCACTATTAGCCAAAAAAGATAGCTATATCGTCTAGTTACCATAGAGAGAGCGGATATTACGCCGGAGCCGATAAAAAAGTAGATCCAGTGCCCATTGGCTTTTAATAATATAGGGGATAAAATTATAGCGCACGCGAAAAGCATGACCAGGTAGGGGATAACATTAAAAAGGTACGCGGGGTTAGATTCAAAAAGCGAGAATCCTATAAAGAGGAAGTAAATAAGCGACAGTAGCATTATAAATAATAATACCGCCAGGGCAACTTTGTATTTTTGAGGGTACATAGATATTATATAATGATCTTCTCTGTCTTTAAGTCAAAAAAGTGCGCTTTACTCATGTCAAAAACCATATCCATCTCCTGATTAACAACAGACTTATTGTGGCCTCCTACGCGAGCGATAAAGGTATGCTTGCCTGTGCTGAGATAGAGATAAACCTCCGCACCCATCGGCTCTACGACTTCACAGGTCGATTTGATGGTATTGTCTTCCGAGGCATATTGGACAAAAAGCTTATCATGAACATCCTCCGGTCTTATGCCAAAGGTAATCTCTTTGTCGCAATAGGGCTGCATCTTATCCATCATATCATCTGTAAGCTTGACCATAAAGTTTCCTTCATTAAAAAATAATTTGCTATCTTTCTTTACCATAATACCGTTCATGAAATTCATAGGCGGTGAACCGATAAATCCCGCCACAAATTTATTTACAGGGTGATTATATAATGTTAAAGGATCGGCTACCTGGTCTATAAGGCCATCTTTCATGACCGCTATCCTGGTACCCATTGTCATAGCCTCTACCTGGTCATGGGTAACGTATACCATAGTAGTCTGAAGTTTTGTATAAAGTTTATTTATCTCTGTCCTCATCTGGACCCTTAGCTTTGCATCCAGATTGCTAAGAGGCTCATCAAAAAGAAAAACAATCGGCTTTCTTACTATGGCTCTTCCTACGGCTACACGCTGTCTCTCGCCTCCTGAAAGCGCCTTTGGCCTCTTGTTGAGATGCTTTGTTATGCTCAATATATCAGCTGCTTCCCTTACCCTCTGATCAATTTCACTCTTGGGTAGCCTGCGAAGCTTCAAGGCAAAGGCCATATTCTCATACACCGTCATATGAGGATATAACGCGTAATTCTGAAATACCATCGCGATATTGCGGTCCTTTGGCGGGACGCCTACGACCATCTTATCGCCAATATATATATCGCCTTCTGTAGGCTCTTCAAGGCCCGCTATCATGCGAAGGGTAGTGGATTTTCCACAACCTGAAGGCCCGACCAGAACTAGAAATTCCTTATTTTCTATGCCTAAACTAATATTATCAACAGCTTTTATGCCTCCTGAAAATGCCTTTGTTACATTCCTTAAACTTACCTGTGCCATTGTTTAAAAATCCTTTAATTGTGGGTTAACCTTCAAATAATCTATAAGGCTTGAGAGCCTGCTCTTCATGTCTTTTCTGGATACTATCATATCAATAAAACCATGCTCAAGAAGAAATTCTGACTTTTGAAAACCTTCCGGCAATTTCTGTCTTATGGTCTGCTCTATTACGCGTGGGCCTGTAAATCCTATCAGCGATTTTGGCTCTGCTATAATTACATCGCCCAATGAGGCAAAACTGGCCAGAACGCCCGCCATAGTCGGATTTGTAAGCACAGAGATAAAAAGCCCGCCTGCTTTATTTAAACGCGAAAGGGCCGCCGATGTCTTGGCCATCTGCATAAGCGAGAATATGCCTTCGTACATCCTAGCACCCCCTCCTGAACCGGATATAACTATTAAGGGGAGCTTGTCCTTTTCAGCAAGCTCTATCGCGCGTGTAATCTTTTCTCCTACAACAGAACCCATAGAACCCATTATAAACCTAGAGTCTGTCACTGATAAGATGACGTCTTTCCCGTCAATCTTGCCTTTTCCATAAACAGCGGCCTCTTTTAGGCCTGTGGTTTCGGCATCTTTTTTTAGCTTTTCTTTATATGTCTTAGGCCCCTGAAAATCCAAAAGGTCAATGGATGTAAAATCGCTATCGAGCTCCTCAAAGGTATTAGCGTCAAGGGTTACTTCTATGCGCTTTTCTATGCCGAGAATAAAGTGATAATTACACTTCACGCAGACCATCAAGTTTTCTTCAAGCGCCTTATTGAATACAATATCGCCACAATCCTCGCACTTTGTCCACAAGCCATCCGGGATCTTACTCTTCTTGCTGTTTTTCACGGGTTTCTGGTACTGAGGTTTCTGTTTTCCAAAAAAAATAGCCATCTTTAATATGCACTTTCTCTTTTTGAAAGAATTAAAGCCCTAAAAGTTCCTTTGCTTTATCAACCGCGGATGAGGCATCCTGAGCATAACCATCCGCGCCGATATCATCAGCATATTCCTGAGTAACAGGTGCCCCTCCGATTACAGTCTTTATCTTTGTATCCAAGCCTCTTTCTCTGAGTATCTCTATGGTCGATTTCATTGAAGGCATTGACGTAGTCAAAAGAGATGACATGGCGATAAGAGAAGCGCTTGCCTCTTCTGCCTTTGTTATAAAAATATCAGGAGCGATATCTATGCCTAAGTCTACTACATGAAAACCCGCTCCTTTTAACATCATGACAACGAGATTTTTACCTATATCGTGAAGGTCGCCCTTTACCGTGCCTACTGCCACTGTAGCCTTTGGCTTAACACCGCTTGCAACCAAAAGAGGCTCTAATACATCCATAGCAGCATGCATAGCCTTGGCAGCTATAAGCACCTCGGGAACAAAGATATCATTTGCCTTGAATTTTGCTCCGACATCAGCCATACCGGCTATAAGCCC
>CAZDLP010000052.1:0-5909 GCA_964506565.1 uncultured Planctomycetia bacterium | reverse complement strand
AATATTGGAAGAGAAACCCTAGAAGGTTCGATCTCGCCAAAAAACGGAAGGGTCACGTTCTGTGTCTCCTCCGAGGATATGGCTTTATCTTGCAATGTAGCAGATGTAGTTTTCGCTAATGAATCAACACATTTATTTTTAATGCAATATTTTATCTTGTCTTCAATCTCTTGGGCATAAGAAATATTATACCCTGTCCAGGACTTATCATCAATAAAAAGACAAGGCACAATAGGCTGCTTCAGCTGATAAGCTTTGGCGATCTTAGAAAAAAGCTCGGAATTTTCCTTACTATTGAATGTCTCATAGGACTTAATCTCAAGTTGCGGATACATGTCCTCTAATTCACCGAGAAAAGCTTCTTGCTGCTTACAGCTGGAGCAACCCTCGCCCCAGAAAAAATATGCTTTAACCTTTTCTGAATTAGAGGCGTAAACAGAGCTTGTTACTAATATCAAAGAAATTGAAACCAAAATAAATCTTAAGACTCGTAGCTTCATATATAAGTAAACTATTTTACTTTGCTTTCTAGGTTTTCTACCTTTGCCTGAAGATCTTCTATTTGCGATTGCTGTTCCTTAAAAGCTTCAAGAAGCACTGCTGTAAAATTACCATATCTAACATATTTAATCCCCTCGTTATTTTCCATTACCAACTCAGGGAACTCTTTTTCTAATTCTTGAGCTATAAAACCTATCTGCAAACCATCCTCTTTGTCCCTATTGCTGTCTTTCCAATTGAAGTGTACTCCGCGTAATCGCATAATTCTATCTGAAACTGATTCTAGATTATAGATATTCGTTTTCAACCTTTCATCCGATGAAATTAAAACTCCACCAGTATAACTGAGTGCCGCGCAATTGAAGGTCCCATTTACATTTAATTGATATGCCCCTAAAGCAGTTGTCCCGATACCAACATTGCCCTGCACTACCATATCGCCATCACCGGCAGGTATCGCGTATCCTGAACCTACTGCCATACTATCTACCCCTAGCTCGTCATATTCCCCGTAAGGCGCGGGATAAAAAGTGCTAAGAGTAATCTCTTCTGCCGCAAAAACTGCGCCTGAACAGATTAGCGCTATCATTGTTACTAAAAAAATTATTTTCATAATTCAACCCTCCTTTTTTTTAACAAGCACTGTCATCCTGAAATGAAACGAAGCCTGCCTGCCGGTAGGTAGGGATCTAAACGTTGGATTCTTCACACTTCGTGTTCAGAATGACAGGAGTCGTGAATAAGCTTGATTAATTATATCATACGATTAGATATTACATCAATATAAATAATACTGAGAAATGGAAAAATTAAGATTCTTCAATCGCTCCTTCAGAATGACACGAGTAAAGAAAGACCTTATCATCAGGATAAACCTTGCAAGGAAACTTTATGCCGACGCGCATGCCTTTTTCCGCGACCATCACCGGCTTGTGATCTATTTGCATTTCTCTAACAACGCAATGTGTCGCCGGTATTTTTTTACCGGTTACTAGAATGTTGTCGCCTATATTTAAGGGACCTTTTCTGATAAGTATCTCCGCAACACTTATCTTGTTATAAAATTTCCTTACCTCACCAAGATAGACCTTCTCTGAATTCTTTTCAACGACACCACCAAGCATAGCAGGATCACCTAAATAGAAGCCATTTTCAAAGCCCCTATTGTATGATTTTTTAAGCCTCTTGGTAAGCGCATTTTTAAGCTTTGTAACTAAGCTCTTGTCATAGTAAGCATCTATAGCCTTGCGGTAGCATGTAGATACCTCGCTGACATACTCAGGCGGCCGGTTTCTACCCTCTATCTTAAACGCTTTTATGTCGGATTCTATCATCTGATCAAGAAAGCCTATTGTGCATAGGTCTTTAGGACTTAAGATGTAATCGCTTCCCAGGGAATAGCTTGCCTCTTTTTCAACATCCTTAATGGAAAACATCCTTCTGCATGGCTGTAGGCATTCCCCCCTGTTTGCAGACTTACCAAAGGAGTGGTGCGACAGAAAACACCTACCTGATATACTTACGCACATGGCGCCGTGAACAAAGCATTCTATACCGCATTTAAGCTTCTCTTCCTTTGCCTTCTGCGCTATTTTTCCGATATCTTTAAGAGTGCACTCTCTTGCCATTACTATTCTCTTTGCCCCGGCTTTTGCATAGTATTTGAATGACTCAAAATTGGATACGCTTGCCTGTGTTGAGATATGAATATTTAGCCTAAGTTTCTTGGCTATGGCAAAGACCGCCATATCCCATAAGATAACCCCGTCAACCTTTGCCTTGGCAGCTGCTTTTAGTATGGTGGTTACTTTCTTTATCTCGTTATCATATATAATAACATTTAACGCGAGATAGCCCTTCTTCTTGTTTTCATGAAGCAGGTTCATGACCTTCTTTATCTCGAGTATATCGAAGTTTTCAGCCCCTTGGCGCATATTTAGGCCCTTTACGCCAAAATAGACGCTATCAGCGCCGGAGTCTATCGCGCTTCTAAGCGCGCACCAGCTCCCCGCAGGGGCTGTCAATTCTACTCTCTTCATCATCAATTCCTTCTTAATAAAAAAACCGCAAACAATAAAATACTATTTTGTTTGCGGTTTATTTATTTTGCATTGTATCGAAAGGGCTTATTTTTTTTCGGCGCTCTTTAAATATGCGAAGTACTCGCTATCTGTGCTCAATATCATTATAGTATCTTTATCAACAGTATCTTTGTATGTATCAAGAGTCTTGGTGTAACCGTAAAATTCAGGGTCCTGGTTATATGCCTGTGCGTATATCTTTATAGCCTCCGCGTCTGCCTCGCCTTTTTTCTCTTCGGCGACTTTATATGCCTCTGATTTTATCTGATTAAGCTCTTTTATCATTTGTCCTTCTATTTCCGCTTTCTTGCCCTGTCCTTCTGAGCGGTATTTTTCAGCGGCGCGCTTTCTTTCAGATATCATCCTTTCAAAAACTTTTGTCTGGACCTCACTAACATAATTGATGCGTTTAATACGCACGTCAATAAGCTCTATGCCGTATTGAGGAACAATCCTGGATGCCTCCGCTAAAATACCGCGAGTTAGTGCTTCACGTCCGATGGTTATCCTCTCGAGGTCTTCATCAATGGCCACCGCGTCAGGGTCTCTGCTGGTATCAGCGCTCTTTTCCTCATCGAGTAAACGGTTTGTATTTCTAACAGCTTCAACAAGCCTGTGGTTTGTTATGTAATCCCTTGTAGCGGAATCGACAATATCATCAAGCCTTGCATGTGCCCCGTTCTCATTTGTAACAGATTGTAAAAACTTCAGAGGATCCGATATTCTCCAACGAGCTGTTGTATCGACCCATATATATCTTTTATCTTTAGTAGGTATCTCGTTAGGATCTCCATCCCACTGAAGTATCCTCTTGTCAAAATAATTCGCCTGTTGAATAAAAGGCATCTTAACGTGGAGTCCGGCCTCTGTTACGGGCTTTCCCATCGGCTCGCCAAACTGGGTTATTACTACCTGCTGGGTCTGGTCTATGGTATATAACGCACCGCTTCCAAAAAGCAATATTGCCAAAACCGCTATCGCCGCGGCTATATATATAAGTCTATTCATTAGTTATCCTTGTTTTCTCCAAGCCTTAGTAGGGGCAGTATGCCCTGCTGGCTTGGGTCTATAATATATTTCTTTCCTGCCTTAGGTATGACCTGATGCATCGTCTCAAGATAAAGGCGTTTTCTTGTAACATCCTTAGCGTCCTTGTACGCGCTCCATATAGATGTGAATTTAGCGGCATCACCCTTTGCGTTGTTTATTCTATTTAAGGCGTAACCTTCGGACTCTTTTATCGTCTTTTCAGCGGTTCCGCGCGCAGCCGGAATAGCCTTGTTGTAGGCCTCCCATGCCTGGTTAATAACTTTCTCTCTCTCCTGCTTTGCCTCATTGACCTCATTAAACGAAGGTTTTACAGGATCAGGTGGGTTCACGTCCTGAAGCTTGACAGTAACTATCTGGATACCGCTGTCATAACTATCTAATATCTCCTGCAATTTTTCCTGAACAGCTATGTTAAGCTCGACCCTTCTTGTTGTAAGGGCTTCGCTTACTGAATTATCCCCAACAACCTGTCTCATAACAGCTTCGGAGATATTGCGTATAGTATCTCTTGGGTTTCGTATATTAAAGAGTAACTTAACAGGGTCCTTCACCTTGAACTGAACAATCCATTCCACGATAATAGCGTTTAGGTCTCCTGTAAGCATAAGAGATTCGTCAAAATACTGTTTTGTAGAATAACTTGAGACAATGCCTGATTTAAGCGTTCTAAAACCAAACTCTTCTTTAAAGATATACTTTACCTTTACCTTGTCAACCTTTTCAACTCCGAAAGGTATCTTGATATGCAGACCGGGATTTGTAGTGCGGGTGTATTGGCCGAAGCGCCTTACAACGCCAACCTCGTCAGGGCCTACTGAGTAGAGGCCTGATACCAGAAAGATGATGATCAGCAGCGCCGCTATTGCAAATGGCGCGTACTTGATAATCTCCGGGAGGTTTTTCTTACCGGCGTTTATAATATTTTCCGGGTTTATCGGACCTTTAAAAGGTGTATTCTCAAAATCCATTATAATTCCTTATAGTTTGTTAATGAGTAAACGATACTACGCTAAATAGACTAATGTGTCAAGCTATTTAAATAAATAATATCTTTAAGCGGACGCTTTGGGACGTGAAGAGTTCCTTTCTTATCTAGATAATACTTTACTGAGCCTGCAAACTTCGCTATCTTTGATGTCATCTTTGGGTATCCTAGAGCGATTACTGAATCTATCTCAAGGCGTTTTGGTATTGAAAATGCTTTTTTGATACCGACCTTATTTACCGCGCCAAGCCAACAGCTTGCTATGCACTTTGATTGGGCAAATAACATGATATTTTCCGCTGCCGCGCCTACATCGCGCAGGTCAGGACTAAAGGAATATCTTATCGCGTCCTCATCTCGTTTTAAAACAGAGTGAGATACCTTGGACTTACTTATCAATATTATAATATAAGCTACAGGCTCACAGCCGGGATCGGGATTGCCATCCGGGGAGACATAACCAGCCCATTTTAGATGCTTAAAAGTCTTATCACAAAGGTCTTTCTGATTAATAACCAGGTATTCTAAAGGTTGCATATTTGCAGCGGATGGCGCTACCCTGGCGCAGTTTACCATTTGCAGTAAGAGTTTTACATTAACCTTACGCGCCTGAAAATTCCTGATAGATCTCCTGGATAAAATCGTTCCGTAAATATCCATAATTACCGTTTCGGTTTACTGTAGCGTTTGCTAAAGCAGTTGCGAATAAAAGTCTTTACTGTCTTCTTATTGATTAAAGGTATGCTCTGATCTTCTGTCATGCCTTTTTTAGTATAATCTATCTTAAGCTTCTCGCTCCATAATATCTTGGCCTTTTTTGTATCAATAACAGTAAATACCACTTCCTGGAACGCGTAACTCTCAGTTGTAAGCATATCATAAGCAATAGCGTATGTGCCCAGTAAAAGATCCACGGGGTCCTTATCTGACCAGAAAAAGGTTACAAGATTACAGCTTATGGCTATATCAGAATCCTCTTTCCTATCAACTATCTTAAATACGATGCTCTTTCTGTTGGCTAAGGCATCTTTGAGCTCCTGCATAAGGGCATCGGCATCAGCCTTGCTGTTGTCCGAAACATTCTCAATAGGCGGTATATAAACCTTTGTAACAGCTTTTTTTCTGAATAGATTGTACAGGTTTGTCTTGTCCTTACAAAAGCCATGGGTTGACATGGCCAGAACTATAACAACAGCAGCTAACATTGTATATAATATTTTTTTCATCATATGTTCCTTATTGTATCATTAATATTGAAAAATATCAATGATTTTGTATTAGCAGTATTAACG
>CAZDLP010000051.1:4688-5951 GCA_964506565.1 uncultured Planctomycetia bacterium | reverse complement strand
AAACCGGAGAAGGCAAAGAAAAGAAGCGTAAAAAGATAAATCTTATGTCTCTGAAAGAGATAGAGGCAAAGCTTAAGAGCGTAAAGGAAAAGATGGGTAACCTGAAATCTCGATATGCTCAGCAGCTTTTTAAGCAGAAAGATATCCTGAGCAAGTAAAAAAGGTAGTGGGCAATAGCATATGGTGAACAAAAAGAAAAAAAATCCTTTTTATTTTCGTACGCACATTGAATTACGCGAATCTACCGGCCTAAAGGCGCGTAACGCGCGTGAGCTTGTCAATATTCTTAAGGATGTTTCAGGCTCTGTTATTTATTATCATACCCACGTTTTTTTGCAGCAACATCAATTTCTTTCACCTGAACCACCGAATGCCTTTGCTTATTGGGTAAAGCATTTTTTGGGTGAAGATATACTCGCTGAGCGTTTAAGTAGTATCGATATATATCAATTCAGTACTATAAGGGCATTGAGGGAAAAACTGATAGAGGTTATTGAAGGGCATCTGTTTAGCGCGAAAGAGATACGTAATTCCCCGCCTGGCAAGGAGTTTGATTTTACAAAATCACAAAGTTTTGTACTCCCTACATCTTATACAGCGTATAACCTGGTGGAGATGGTTGAAGCGTTAAAGAAGGTTACGATACGTTCTATTGATTTTCATATCTTTAATGTGCGCCTAAGGCTTGAAAAAGGGATAAACGATTTTTCCAATTGGATCGATACGAGTCTCGGGTATCCGGAACTAGCCTCAAAGATAGAGACCTTTGACCCTTATACGTATACATTGGAAGGCTTGCGCCAAAATATAATAAGTATAATAAAAAATAGCCCTGAATGGAAGCGAGAGCATGGCAAAAAATAAAACACGGCCACCAATCCTGGATGATTATATTCCTATTGTTGGAGAGGATACTATAGATGAGCTAAGGCTCCTGGCGTCACGCCTTAAGGGTAAGAGAATTCAGCATATAAATTCTACTCGTGTAGGGGGCGGAGTAGCAGAGATGCTAACCCGCGTTATACCGCTTATGCGCGAGCTTGGGGTTGATATTGGATGGGATGTTATAGAGGGTAGCCCGGAATTTTACAATGTGACAAAAAAATTCCATAACGCGTTACATGGCCGTGCGGATGTAATCGTTGATAGGGATTTTGACATATATCTTGAAACCGCCAAAAAATATAATAAGAATACAAAGATAACGGGTGATATTGTTTTTGTCCATGACCCGCAGCCCATAGCGCTTATCCAGAATAAGAG
>CAZDLP010000051.1:1641-4588 GCA_964506565.1 uncultured Planctomycetia bacterium | reverse complement strand
CCCGCAGGCGTGGTAGAGGCTTTTAAGATGGTTAAAAAATATGTGGATGCTCAACTTGTCTTAATCGGTAACAGCGCGGCGGACGATCCTGAGGGCGCCAAGGTCCTTAAAGAGGTAAGGCAAAAAGCAAAAGGCCTTGCTGATGTTCATCTCTTGCTTATACCGCCGGAGCATAATGATATAGAAGTAAACGCTTTACAGCGCGCGTCATCTGTTATAATACAAAAGTCTCTTAAAGAGGGATTTGCTCTTACCGTTACCGAGGCCTTATGGAAAGAAAAGCCCGTTGTTGCCTCTGCTGTAGGAGGCATACCTTTACAGATAAAGAATAAATATAGCGGGCTCTTGTGCCATTGTATAGAAGGCGCCGCGTTGATGATGAGACAGTTTCTGCATAACCCTGAGTTTTCGAAAAGACTTGCCCATAATGGTAAGATGCATATACAGCGCAACTTTCTTATAACACGCCTTATGAGGGAGCATATGCTGCTTGCGCTTTCGCTCTTTAATAAGGGCGATATAATATCACTATAATGCTCGAATCCCTTATCTCCTTTACAGAAGTCACCATAAAAGATATAACATTGTTCAGCTATTTACTAATTTTTTTAGGTGGTGTGCTTACCAGCCTTACTCCGTGCGTTTATCCTCTTATACCTGTTACAATAGGATATATAGGGGCAAATTCAGCCGGGACAAAAACTCGGGCGTTTTTTATATCGTTATTCTATGTCTTGGGTATCGCGTCTGTCTATTCGTTGTTAGGCGCGGTCGCGGCATTAGGCGGTAGGGTTTTTGGAGAAATATCCGCTAGCCCCTGGACATATCTTATTGTAGGAAATATATTTTTGATTCTCGGGCTCTCAATGATGGATCTTTTTAACTTCTCTCTGCCGGGTTTTTTACGTTTAGGTAGTAAGACATCAGCAAAAAAAGGTTTATTGGGAGCTTTTCTAATAGGCATATCCGCGGGTTTTGTAATAGGTCCCTGCACCGCCCCTATATTAGGGGCTGTTCTTACGTATGTAGGTAGCAGGCAAAATGTTTTATTGGGGGTAAGCCTTTTATTCACATATGCTTTAGGTATGGGGCTCTTGCTTCTGTTAGTAGGTACATTTACAGGTTTGGCAGCGTCATTACCAAAATCAGGTAAATGGCTCAATATTACAAAGAAAATATTTGGCTTGATACTGATAGCCTGTGCTGAATACTTTATTATACAGGCAGGAGGAAGGTTTTAATCATGCGTAGATCAGTTTCATCGACAACGAAATTTTTACTTTGCGCGATATTATGCTGCAGTTTTTTTTCATTATCATGTTCTAACAGTGCTGCTGAATCAGCAAGAACAAACGCTGCCCAAGGAGAGAGGGCCCCTGATTTTACGCTTGAAGACCTAAATGGTAACAGCGTCTCGCTTGTGGATTTTTATGGCAAGAAGAGTGTATTGCTTGTCTGCACTACTACGTGGTGCCCACATTGTGTAACTATTATACCGGATCTCAAATATATATATAACAGATACAGCAACAAGGGCCTCGAGGTAATCGCAATGTATATCAATGAGCCGGAAAATAAGGTGAGAAAATTTAGCCAGAAATACACTATTCCGTATACTATTTTGCTCGATTCTGATGGGGAAGCAGCGACGGCGTATAAGATAAGAGGTGTACCGACGCTTATGTTAATAGACAAAGATGGCATAATTAAATATCGCGGGTATAACGTAACAATGGATATGATAGATAAAATAACCCAATAAGAAGGAGGGTGAAATGGCAAATATAACCATTGATGAATCGCTTTGCACAGGTTGTGGATTATGCGCTAGTGTCTGTCCTGATGGATTTGATATTGGTGATGATAATCTGGCTCATGTTAAGGATTGTGATTGTGACATGAATGAGGTGGCATCATCCTGCCCAGTAGATGCGATAAAGGTAGGTTAAGGGATAAAGAAAGAACAAAGAAAGCAGCCCTATTTATTTAAAAATAGGGTTGTTTTCTTTGCTTACTTTTTTATTAATAAAAAAGCTGCTTTGATCTTTTCAGGCAGCTTTTTGCTATTATTGTTGCTATTACAATCTTGATTATACATCCAGGAACAAAGGGGATAACCCCAAGGTATAGCGCATTTTTGATGCCAAAGCCCAATCCGAATGCTAGCCAACCCGCGCCAAAAGCGAATATCGCTATTGAACCGACAACAAAAGCGGTTATTATAGAGATGAGGCTGTCTTTTTCCTTAAGCATACGGCCTATTATATAACTTGCCGCGATAAAACCTAAGATGTATCCACCTGTGGGGCCTAAGAGATGGAACATGCCAAAGCTTCCTGTTGCGAAAAATGGTATGCCGGCTGCTCCTAACGTAAGGTATAATATTTGCGATAAGGGGCCTAGCCTTTTTCCTAAAACGGCGCCTGATAGTAGCACAAATAAAGTCTGCATAGTTATCGGTACGGGTGTACCGCTAAGCGGAATATAGATGTGAGCGCCCAGCCATGTTAATACTGTAAAGCTTGTTATTCCCAGCAGACAGATAGTGACCCTATTTTTTATCAACTCTTTTGTTGCTATCGCGGTAGTGTGCATTGTTTCTCCTTTTTATATATTAGCATTTGAGACTGTTTCAATATTCAGTATTATTCCCTAAAATTGAATTTATGTCAATATTTTTCTTGCAATTTCTTCATGTCATGTTATAATTTTCTATACAGGAATAACTTTAAAATAGGAGGTTTGGTAATATGGGTAAGATTATAAGCATTATCGGTGGAACAGTAGCGGTTGTAATAGGTTTGGTTCTTGCTCTTTTCGCGTGGCGCGAAGCGTTTATTCTGGGCATTGAATTTTTAATCATGCTTGTGCTTATTCTTGGCGGGCTGATAGCTGTTATAGCCGGTATCTCTGAAATAAAAGATTCTCTGGTTGTTAAAAAAGAGGA
>CAZDLP010000051.1:0-1541 GCA_964506565.1 uncultured Planctomycetia bacterium | reverse complement strand
GAGATTGTATCTGTGTTAAAATTTTTTAGTAAGATGTAAAAGAAAGGGGGCAGGTATATGGATTGGACTTTTGTGATAATGGAGTCAGTAAGAGAGATGCTTACAAGGGTAGGTATTTTTATTCCTAAGTTGATAGGCCTTTTATTAATTCTTATTATCGGCTGGTTGGTGGCAAAGTTTATTGAGGCATTCATTGTAAGGAGCTTAAAGCTCATAAGGCTTGATACCTTAGCGGAAAAATCAGGTACTAGTAACTTTCTCGCCAAAGGTGGCATAAAATATACTCTTTCAGAATTAATAGGTGTTCTTGTATATTGGTTGGTAGTTCTTATGGTCTTTATTACCGCTTTAAACGCCATGCAGTGGACAGTCGCGGCGGAAGTGTTAAACGTTGTTGTAGGGTATATACCAAATATCATTATCTCCGTATTTATACTTGTGCTTGGTATGTTTGTTTCTACGCTTTTGAGCACTGTTATTAGAACCGCGGCAAGTAACGCAGGTATAACCCAGTCTAGGCTGCTTGGCCAGATAACTCAGATCGTTGTCATTGTTTTCGCGTCAGTCATGGCACTGCAGCAGCTTAAGATAGAGACGGGAATTATACTCAATGTAATAAATATAGTTCTCGCGGCTACAGGCCTGGCATTAGGGCTCGCGTTTGGCTTGGGATGCAAGGAGATCGCAGGCAAGTTCGTAGAAGAATCGTTAACAAAAATGAAGAAGAAATAGCTTGCGTGGCCATAATAGAGGCTTGAAAATATCGCACTAATACTAAAAAGGGGCCCTTAAGAAAAGGGCCCCTGTCATTTAAGGGGTCTTTTGCAGGTATTTTGCGATAAAGGAAATAAATTTTTTGAAAAGGTGCTAACATGGAATTAAAGATATTTATACCTGTTTTATCCCTGCTTTTGGTCGCGGGTTGTCAATATCCGTTAGAATTCAGTACAGAGAGTGAGATGAGACAGGAAGTTCTTGCGCAAGATGCATCTTTCGGAGATACACTAAAGAAAAAAGCAGAGTTAGATGAAGGGATAGCTAGTTTAAAGTCAGACTTAAGTAGTAAAGAAAATGACACGCGATCAAAGATACTCGCCTTAAAGAGAGAGTTTAATTCAGAAAAAGAGAAGATAGTAACAAAAATAAAAGAGCTTGACAGGCGATTTGACCCTTACAGGGTGGAGCTGAGGCAGAAAGTTATGGAGCTTAGCGCAGAACTGAAGCTAAGGGAGTCGTCACTTTCCGCTACTAACAAAATGGTATTGAAACTGAATAAACTGGTAGAGCAGAATTCCGAATCAAAGGATATGGTAGAAGAGGTTTCCAAGTGGCAGGATAAGATAACCCGCCAGTCTAATACAGCTGAGAGCCTGAGAGAGGAGATAACTCATCTTCGCAAGGAGATTCGTCTTGTCCGGCTAAAATCAAAGCTTATCCGCTAGATAGCCCTTTCTAGCTGACTCACAATTAAGCATTACCCCGCATTATAACTACTAAACTGTTTTACCTAATCTTTTTCAAAATGGTCTTGCTGTAATTGT
>CAZDLP010000050.1:0-5977 GCA_964506565.1 uncultured Planctomycetia bacterium | reverse complement strand
TGGAATTACCACCGGGAACAAAACTTGATTTTACAGATAGTATAGCAAAAAGGATAGAATCATATTTGTTTGAGCTTAAGGATATAAAAAGTGTAACAGTCAATATAGGCTCAACAAAGGAGAAGAAGGGCACTGCCCTGCTTGAGACCATGGGCCCTAATCAGGCTCAGATAATAGTTAACTTAAAACCCAAGGCGCGATTCGGTAGATTAGGCGAAGGTTATCGTATGGCCTCAGCTTCAGATGTCTTACAAAAGATAAAGAAGCAACTAGGCCCTGAAGACCTTGGAGGCGCAAATGTGGAATATATATTGCAGGAATCTGTATTCAAGTCCGCTTTCCAGGCAGATGCCGCAGTTGTTATTGATGTCAAGGGTCAGGATATTAGAAAATTGCGCAATATCACCAATGAGGTAAAAGAGCGCTTGAGCAAGATACCCGGGATATATAGTATAAGAGATACCATGATAGCCCCTTCTCCGGAAGTAAAGGTAAATGTATTTAAGGATAAGGCAGCGACATTCAATCTTGCGGTAAGCGATATAGCGCTTATTGCCCAGACCGCGATAAAAGGCTTTGTAACAACAAAATTCAAAAGAGAAGGTGAGGAGATAGATGTAAGGGTGCGCCTGAAGAAATCTGATCGCGATAACAAAGCAAAGGTAAGGCGGCTGCAGATACACTCTCCCCTAGGTATAGATGTACCTCTCGCGGAGCTTGCTTATTTTAGTACAGGAACAGGCCCTAGTGAAATAAAACGGCAGGATCAGGAAAGGGTTGTTGTGGTAACGGCCTCTATTTTAGACCGCTCATTTAAGGATGTGTCAGTTGAGATTATCGCTATGCTTAAGACGTTGAAACATGAGCGTGGTTATTCAGCGGAACTCACCGGAGAGAGAGAGCAGATACAGGAATCTTTCTCAAGTTTGCAGATGGCGCTTATTTTGTCGATACTACTCGTCTTTATGATAATGGCATCCCAGTTTGAATCTTTGTGGCAGCCATTTGTAATACTCTTTACTATCCCGCTTTCGATCATAGGTGTTGTATTAATCCTATTATTGACGAATACGCCGCTTAGTGTAATGGTAATATTGGGGGTAATTGTACTTGGAGGTATAGTTGTAAATAATGGTATCGTTCTTATTGATTATACTAATATATTGAGAAAACAAGGCTTAAGCGCTTCTGATGCTGTTCTTACCGCGAGCCGCAGGCGCCTAAGGCCTATTGTAATGACAGCCCTTACTACTATCTTAGGGTTGGTGCCTTTGGCATTGGCATTGAACGAAGGCGCGCAATTGCAACAGCCTATGGCAATAGCTGTTATCGGTGGATTAGCAGTCTCTACTTTTCTATCACTTATTATAATACCTACCATATATTTGGGTCTTGAAGATATAATAGAGTTTCTTAAAAATAAGATGCATTCTGATAAATCGGAAGAACAGGACAATGAATATAAAGATAAACCTTTGATAAAAGAGCCCAAAGGGATATTAAGCAACAAGCCGGAGCCCGCGGAATCCGCACCTTTGAAGGCAGAACCAGAAGAACCGATTGTTGGAGATATCCCTGATATTACTAAAGACATAGAAAAAAGAGCAGAAGGCCCCAGTGATGATATATCCAAAAAATCCACGGAAATAGAGTATGAGGATGACCTCGGAAAAGAAAAAGAGCCACCTGTAAAAAAATATAGATCCACGAATGAGGGAAGATATATAGATTTGCCTAAGTCACCGGATGAATCAGAAGTTACAAGGCACAAAGGAGAAGATGTTATCGAGTTGCCTCAGCTGCCAGATGATGATAAAGATCGGGATGTATCTAAGCCAGTAGATAGAAAAAAAGAGATAAAACCATTAAAAGATCCCGCGATAATCTCTTCAGATGATACGCGTAAAGATCAGACATCTCCTAATATCAAGAAGGGCCTACCAGGCAGACATAAAGACCTTATAAGCTATCTAAAAGAGAATAATAGGATTACAAGAAAAGAGTATTCTGACAAGTTTAGTGTATCTGTCCCCACAGCAGCGCGTGATCTTAAGCTACTTCTGGAAAAAGGTATAATTATTGCTAAAGGCCCTGCCGCGATAGGTCGGTATTATATCTTAAACGAGGAGATTTAGTGGGACTGCCAAGTCTTTCAGTCAAGAGGCCGATTACCATATCTATGTTCTTTTTGGGCATAATTATTATCGGTTTTATCGCTTTTAGCCGCCTGCCAATAGAGCTTCTTCCTAATTTTAGTTTCGGTGATATATCCATATTTATTAATATACGCGGTGGTCTGCCACCCGAGGAAGTAGAGGAGCAGGTCACCAAGCCGATTGAAGAGGCCGTAGGTACAGTCTCTCATCTGCGTAATCTCATATCCGTATCAGAGGAAGGCCGTTCACGTATAGTGCTGCGCTTTGAGCCGGGTATTAATATGAATTACGCGCTTTTAGAGGTCAGAGAGAAATTCTCAAGGATACGGTCAAAGCTACCCAAGCAGATAGAAAAGCCGGTCATAGCGAAATTTGAACAACAGGATAGGCCGATAGTTATACTTGCTGTAACAGCGTTAGGCTACACGCCTGAGATGCTACGAAGGATTGTGGATGAGAATATAAAAGATCGTATCCTTAGGGTAAATGGTGTAGCCAATGTTGATATTGGAGGGGGTAGGGAGCGCAAGATACTTGTTGAGGTTGACCAGAGAAAGCTTCAGGCGTATAACCTGCCGATAGGACGGGTTATAAACGCCCTTAATACTAACAATATCGATCTTCTCCTTGGCTCATATGATAATAAGCGGAACAAGCACCTTATTCGTGTTTCTGGCGGGTTTAAGAGCATAGAAAATATAGGAAATGTCGGTATAGCTGTTACGCCAAGTAGGTCCATCATCAAGGTAAAAGATGTCGCTGATGTTAAGGATTCTTATCTTGAGGCCCAAAGCTACGCACGCGTAAATGTCCTGCCTGTTGTCTCTTTATATATACAGAAAGAGAGTGAAGCTAATACAGTAGAGGTCGCGCAAGGCATAGAACAGGTAAAAGAGGAGCTCACATCCGGAATACTGGATAAGCGAATCAGGGTTATTGAGACCTATAATCAGGCAGATAGCATCAAACAGGCCATAGACGGCGTTAAGAAGACCTTGTTATGGGGCGCGTTATTCGCAATCCTGGTCTTATGGTTTTTCTTAAGAGATGCTCGTTCCACCTTTATTATAGCCGCGTCAATACCGGTATCAGTGATAGCTACTTTTATGTGCATGTACTTTTTCAAGATAACGCTTAACATTATGACATTAAGCGGCCTTGCCATCGGCGTAGGCATGCTTGTGGATAGTTCAGTTGTTGTACTTGAAAATATACACAGGCTTAAAGAGCAAGGCCTTAAGATTAAAAGAGCGGTTGTTGAAGGCTCTCAGGAGATGATACTCGCGATAACAGCTGGTACTGTGACTACTATAGTTGTATTCCTACCGATTATTTTTATAAGTAAAGACATAAGAATTCTTTATATGGGGCTTGCTATGACAGTAGCGTTCTCATTAGTCGCTTCGCTATTTGTAGCGCTTTCGTTAGTGCCGATGCTTTCGGTCTATCTACCGGCAATGGATTGGCGCAGATTATTCAAACCGAAAAAACCTAAGGTAAAACCCGCTATAGAGATATCCGGCCCAAGGAGAAGGTCATTTATAGAGAAATTCAGAAAGAAATACAGAAGACTCTTAATACGTAGTCTGCGTAGCCGCTATGTATTGATTATTATTACAATAGTGTTGTTCTGCGGTGCCATATATGTTCTGCAAGTGCACGTGGAAAAGGAGTTTGTCGGTACAGCCCAGCAACAGGATTTTACTATTTTTATTGAGCTTCCAACAGGTGCTAAGCTTGATATCTCAGATCAGGCTGTTACAGGTCTAGAGGCCGTCTTAGAGACTATCCCTGAGATAAAGCAGTTTTCGTCGCGCATAGAGAAATGGTCATCAAAGATATATGTAAAACTGGTTCCCTTAAGCCAGAGGACACGCTCTACCAAAGAGGTCATAGAGGATTTGCGTACAAGGGTTGAGGATGTAGAGAGAAAATTTCGCGAGGCGTTTATATACTTTGAAGAGGCGGAAGAATCAGAGACAAATGAGATTATTATTGATATATTTGGATATAATTATAATAATCTCAATGAGCTTGCTATATCTATGCTTACAAGGATGCAGGCTATCCCGGGATTGCTGGACCTTAAGATACGGTGGAGAAAAGGAAGGCCGGAGTGGAAGCTAAAGGTTAATCGCCGAAAGGCATCTATGTATGGACTTACGGTCGATGATGTTGCGAATGTAGTCCATGCTCAGATGAGGGGCTTAAGAGCTACATTGTATCATGCTGATGCGAAGGAGATAGAGGTTATCGGTAGGTTGCAGGAAAAGGATAGGCGCACACTTGACCAGTTGAGGAAGCTTACGCTTACAGCACCGGATGGTACCAGTGTATTCCTTGAACAGGTAGTTGATCTGGAGCCGGGTATAGGCCCTAGTAAGATATGGCGCAAGAACAAGTCCCGCATGATACAGATAAGCGCTAATCGTGGGAGTCTTGCTTTTGGCACGGCGGCAGAGAAGATACAAGGCGTGTTAAAGGATCTTAAGATGCCAAAGGATTACTATTACAATTTAGGGGATAACTATTGGAGGATGATACGTAACCAGAAGGAATTTCTCTCATTATGGCCCCCTGGTATATTATGGATAGTTATAGTATTGATATATCTGGTGTTAGCGTCACTATTTGAGTCATATTCGCAGCCTTTTATCATCATGATAACGGTCCCTTTAGCAGTTATTGGGGTTGCCGCGGCATTGTGGATAACAAAGAAGACCATCAATATAAGTGTACTCATGGGGGGCATAATGCTTGGTGGCATAGTTGTTAATAACGCTATTATACTGGTTGATTATGCCAATCGTTTGACGCAACAGGGTTTTCATGGAAAAAGGGCCATAGTAACAGCCAGTATAAGGCGTTTGAGGCCGATTATGATGACAACATGCACTACTCTTTTAGGGCTTCTCCCCATGGCAGCGGATAAGAGCGAACAGGCAACACTTTGGTCCCCATTAGCAATAACGGTTATGGGCGGACTTATCAGTTCAACGGTACTTACGCTCTTTGTTGTACCCGGTACTTATGTAATATTTCAGGATATCCGACGACGTTTCCTTCCTAATCATCCTTAAGTTGACAAATAATGCAATGCAATAAATGCCAACTTAAGCAATTTGCCCCATTCCTCTAAAAAAGCATATTTTTTCACAATTTAGCTTGACTACATCAGGATAAAATGGTATACTTCTGCTGTACCTTAAAAAAGTATTTAATAAATATGTAATAAAGTATGAAAAACTTAAAAAAAACTTAGGCATTTTTGACCTATTAATGTGTTATATATAATAGAGATAAGATACACAAGGGGGCAATTGGATGTTTAACGCTAATAGCAGAGGACGTATAATATTGAAGTGTATTAGTATTATAGTAGTCCTCTGTTTTTTTGTACAGGATATCTCATGGGCAACTAATGGCCTGCCTATGTGGTCAGTAATGAATGGAAATCGTGTACTTCAGGCACGCGAAAAAGATTTTACTAACCTAGCCAAGATAAAGATCCCAAAAGACTACGGAATAATCAAAGAGATCCATAATGCCGGAAGCGATAAGGTTATAATCAATATCCAGGATGCTCACGCTAATTTAGGTGCCCAGGAATCGATAAGCAACCTCCTCAAGGCTCTTGATAAGGATTATAACTTAAAATTAGTAATGCTTGAAGGCGCTAAAGGCTTTGTTGACGTATCTTCTCTGCAGTCATATCCCGATGATAGCACAAAGAAAGATATAGCTGATTACCTGCTTGAGCGAGGCAAGATAAATGCGGCAGAGTATTACAAGATAGTATCGTCTTCTAGTGTGAAGCTTTA
>CAZDLP010000049.1:0-5990 GCA_964506565.1 uncultured Planctomycetia bacterium | reverse complement strand
GATCGGTAAAAAAGAAAAAAGTAAGGCAATAATAATCAGACATCTCTTTAAACGAGCCATTTTATTATTCTCCTTCCTTAAGATTAACATATAACAATACTAAAACCCTAACAACCTGCCGCCCTGATACACTATAAACGCGGCTAACCACGCTAAAAACGTTGAGTAGCTTATACTAAAAAACATCCAACCCCATGAGCCTGATTCTTTTCTTATAACCGCCGCTGTGCTAAGACAGGGTATATATAACAACACGAATACCATAAGAGCGTATGCTATTAGCGGAGTAAATACCCTTCTTCCGTCAGGATATCTATCCTCTCTTAACGCGTTACGCAGACTTGTGGGGCGATTATCCTCGCCCTCTTCCGCGCCATACAATACGCCTAACGTGCCCACTACTATCTCTTTCGCGACTATACCAGATATGAGCGCGGTACCGATCTTCCAATCAAAGCCAAGAGGCTTTATAACAGGCTCTATAAATCTACCTACCCTGGCTATATAGCTCTTGCTGAGGTCTCCTTGCGCGTGAAGCGGAAGGGCGCTTAATGACCAGATCAAGATGCACCCGAGCAATATAACTGTCCCTGCTTTTTTTATATACAACCAGCCTCTTTCCCACATATGCGTAAAAAGGCCTCTTATTGTGGGCATACGATACGGTGGAAGCTCCATAACAAAAGGCGCGCTTTCACCTATAAATACAAACTTTCTCAAGAGCTTCGCCATAAGAACAGCCATTACAAATCCAAGCAGATATAATGAAAATAGCACATTGCCTGAAATGCTTTTACTAAAAAAAGCCCCTATAAGCAGGGTATATATCGGAAGTTTAGCGCCACAGCTCATAAAAGGGTTTATCAATATTGTAGTAAGCCTGTCCTTTTTAGATTCTATCACCCTTGTTGCCATTATAGCAGGCACGTTACACCCAAAGCCTAAGAGCATAGGTATAAAACTTCTGCCATGTAAACCTATTTTATGCATGAACTTATCGACTATAAAGGCTATTCTTGCCATATACCCTGAGTCTTCCAATATAGACATACAAAGAAAAAGCATAAATATAATCGGAACAAAGACAAGCACGCTCCCTACCCCACCTATCATACCGTCCACTATAAGCCCCTGGATAAAACTACCTTCCGGCAAAAACCCCGAAATAAAAGCGGCCACAATTGTTTGGGCATATTCAATCCATTCCATGGGCCTTTCACTCAAAACAAATATAGCCTTAAACATAAGCCACATAATACCAAGAAATATCGGTATGCCGGCGATCCTGTTGACAACGACTCTATCTATCATATCCGATACCTTCAGATGCGACTCTGCAGTATTTGTAATAACCTCGTGTAGCATGCCATTTATAAAACCGTAGCGCCTATCCGCTATGATAGTCTCCGGATCATCCGCGAATATACTCTTTATATGATTACGGCTTAGGGTTGACTGTTTGAGTATCTCGCTTGTGCCGACCTTGGTCTTTACAAAATCCAACATATCCTTATCGCCTTCGATCAGCTTAATAGCGAGCCAGCGAATCGGATATTGCTTTGTCAGGGACTGAGTATCTTTTAAACTACAGGAGAGCTTTGAGAGCTCATCTTCTATCTCCTTGCCATAGTTGATAGAGATTTTTTTAATCTGTTCTTTTCGTTGATAGGTTTCAACTATTGTCTTAAGAAGCTGCGTAGTGCCTTTATTTTTAGTGCCGACAGTCGGAACTATCTTTATGCCGACTAGCTTCGAAAAAGCGTCTTCATCGATATGTTGTCCCGCTGCTTTCGCGATATCACTCATATTGAAAGCAAGCACAAGCGGTGTTCCAAGCTCCATAAGCTGAGTCGCGAGATAAAGGTTACGTTCCAGATTTGATGAATCCACCACATCTACTATCAGGTCCGGCTTTGACTCTAATATAAAATTACGAGCAACTACCTCATCTAAAGAATATGCCGTAAGACTGTAAACCCCGGGCAGATCTATAATCCGCATTGTGTAATCACCATACTGTAGAGAACCTTCCTTCTTCTCCACAGTAACCCCCGGATAGTTACCTACATGCTGTCTCGTTCCTGTAAGGTTATTAAAAATGGAGGTCTTGCCTGAATTAGGATTTCCGACCAGAGCGATTGTTATATTCTTTTTAATAATCTTCTCCTTTACAATAATCTTGTCAGCCATGCCGCGGCCTATCACTATCTTAGCTCCCTTTACAAGAAGCATAACAGGCCCTTTGCCTGATGACTCGAGCTTGCTGATCTGCTCACCGGGAATAAGGCCCATATCTGTTAGTTTTTTCTCCAGGCGCTCACCGCCTTCTATCTCGGATAAAATAAGTCTCGTATGCGGCCTTGCGTCTGAAAGTCTCATTCTTTTTGTCTCTGCTTTTTTATTACTATACGCGATGCTTCTGTTTTTCTTAATGACAGATGGTACCCTTTTATCTTTATCTGCACGGGATCGCCGAGCGGAGCGGGCCTTATCATTTCTATAACAACCCCTGGCATTATACCCATATCAAGTAGCTTCTTACGCACGTTAGATGCTCCTGAAACCTTAATAATTTTTGCTTTGTCGCCAGGGGCCATATACGCGGCTGTATCTATCTTTTCTTCAGTCATGCGTTGCGATCCTTATAATATTGAACACGAAATAATTACTTTATAAAAATATCTATTTTTTAATTACCTTGAATGAATTCGTACTGCGCCTGCTCTTGCCTGAACGATACTTCTGCCTTAGTGTCCATGTATATATAGCTCCTACCTTTAAAAGGGAGGATTCGACTCCAATCTGATGTTTATTAGGCGAAACTTCTTTTTTAAGGATCAGGTAGGGACCCAGTGATTTATACCCCTCATAAAGCCTGAAATCATAATATTTTCTCTGCGAGATATCCCCTTCGTGGGGACTCCATTTAAATATCAGTTCTTTTTTTCCGGAAATATCCGCTGTCTCCCCGCAAGGCTCTAATAATCTCGGTGGGGGTACAACACCCGCGAATAAATCTTCACTGAACACATTCATACCAGCAAAAGATGCTGATACAAATAAAAATATAGCTATTGCTGAAAAAATTAGCAGTCGGCTTAACATGGTTTTGCTCCGATATTATATTGAGGTAACTTTTTCTTTAGAAAAAATACGAGAATCTATTTTATGCGCTTTTTTTATGCCTTGGCTCCAAAACAACCTTTAGCGATTCTCTAGCATCTGCAACGAGCCTAAAACCTTCTTTCGCCTCCTCCAAAGGAAGTACGTGAGTTATAAGGCTCTTAACATCTATCTTTCTGTTCTTTATAAGATCCAGTGCTTCTTCCAGATCAACAGGCGCGGCCCCATAAGAAGTTGTAACTGTTATTTCATTTCTCCAGAAATCAACTGTTGGAATCATAATATCTTTATCCGGGATAGCGAATAAAAGTATTTTACCGCTTTTATCTACACACTTAAATGCCTGTTCCACCGCGGGATAAGCGCCTGTACAAATTATTATTCTATCTGCCTTGACATCTAAAACATCACTCGCGACAACAACCTCATCCGCGCCAAATTCTTTTGCTTTTGATAGCCTGTATTTATTTATATCCGTAGCGATAACCTTGGCCCCTTTTAACTTAGCCATCTGTATATTTAAAAGCCCGGATACACCGCTGCCTAAGACCAGAACAACCTGGTCCCTGGCTATATTAAGTACGCGCTGGGCCCTTACCACACACGCTAAAGGCTCAATCATCGTACCTTCATGATAAGAGACCTCTTCAGGTAACGGATAAACGCCAAAATCAACATTTATCTTTGGCACCCTTATAAACTCGCTGTATCCACCGGGAATATAATTACCATTATGCAGTATATCACACGCTGTATGGTTACCTGCCAAACAATATCTGCACTTGTTACATGGTACATGATGGCTTACAAAGACCCTCTGACCGGTTTTATATCTATCTGTCTTGGACTCAGAGATTACGCCTGCTATCTCATGTCCTAGTATGCGGGGAGCTTTTTTGACCCGATACCACTCCATGGCATCTGTCCCACATATACCGCTAGCCAAAACCTCTACTAATATTTCACCCGGCTCAATGCTCGGTACAGGCAGCTCTTCTAGTCGTAGATCGCTATTATTATAATATTTTACTACACGCATATCTCTTTATCATTCTTTACATTGTTGAATAACCCATAGGCCTCTTTAACAGTCATATTTTTATGGATAACCGCGTGAAGTGCCCGAGTCATGGCCACGGGATGTTTGCCCTGCCAAACATTTCTTCCAAGATTGATGCCGATTGCCCCTTTCTGCATACCATCATGGACAAACTCTAATACCTCAAGTTCTGAATTGCACTTTGGCCCGCCTGCAATAACAACCGGGACAGGGCAACCTTGAACAACCTTATCAAAATCCTTTTCACACCAATAGGTCTTTACAACCCTTGCCCCTAATTCGGCAGCTATACGACAACTCAAGGCAAGGTAACGCGCCTCTCTTTTCTCCACCTCTTTTCCCACAGCTGTTACAGCCATTACAGGGATGCCGTAATCTTCGCATTCATTAACAATCTTTGAAAGATTAAGCAAGGTTTGACGTTCATAATCGCTTCCTACAAATACTGAAATGCCAACAGCAGTGGCATTAAGGCGGATGATCTCCTGTATAGAGGTGGTGATACCTTCATTGGATAAGTCTTTCCCTGCCATGCTGGTACCGCCTGATACACGTAATATTATAGGCTTGCTGCCTACAGCGTCAATGCATGAACGCAGCACTCCGCGCGTAACGAAAAGAGCGTCGCAAAAGGAAAGAAGCGGCTTTATGGTCTCACCCGGTTTTTCTAGGCAGCGGGTAGGGCCTTGAAAATATCCATGGTCTATAGGCATGAAGAAACAGCGCCCATCAGGCTGAATAAGCTGGCTTAAACGATTTTTGATTCCCCAATCCATTAGAATATACCTCCTTGATTTTGCTTGAATGATTATTAAGCTTCTGGCTTTATTATTAAAAAACCTTTTTCAATTAACCAATGGTGAAATTGGTACGTAGTGTACTTGCACCTCTCTTTACATATCTGCCTTATCCGTTCATACCCTTCAGAGCCCGGCTCCTGCGCGTCAAGATCCAGCTGTATATCACAGCTTACATCTTTGCAAAATTCTCTACGCTTATAATCTCTGTGGTCTTTTATAGGTTTCATAGTTAGATAGATTATACAACTTTAAACAAAAAAAATAAATAAAATAATGTAGGCTACTTATCCAGAACGGCTATTTTCAATGTAATATGAGTTGTATCCTGCCAGGGCCAAAACATCGCTATTATCATCGAATCGTCAAAATCCTTCTTGTATAATACCTGGTCAGTAAATATGCCGCCATACTTTTCCGCCAAAGATAGGTCCTCTTTAGTGGGTTTTACTCCCGCAGGTTTTTTCGCTTCGTCAAAGATGCCTGTACATATTTTATGCCATTGGTCCATATCCCTGCTATAAAAAACAAGCTCGCAATATTTGTCCGTAAGAGAACGGCTCTCGCAAATCTCAAGCGCGTTAAATTGCTCTGCTATATCTTTTAACATAAAATCCTCTCGAAAATCACAAAAAAAAGGCCCGGTAATAATACCGGGCCTTTTTCTCAGACTAGATTTAAAGCTTTACTACATTTACGGCCTGTTCGCCTTTAGGGCCCTGCTCGATGTCAAACTCAACTGATTGACCTTCGTCTAAAGACTTATAACCATCACCCTGAATTGCGCTATGATGTACGAATACATCATTACCTGATTCAGGCGTAATAAATCCATAACCTTTGCTGTTATTGAACCACTTTACTGTTCCTTTTGCCATTGTTCGTGTACCTCCTTCTTTATAAGATTATAGCTGTATGGTAGAAACAAAAAACTGCAAGGGGAAGTTACTTTTACCTTGCAGTCCAAGTCATCTACTCCTTTGTTCGCTACTTGCATAATTTACTATAAT
>CAZDLP010000048.1:4431-6325 GCA_964506565.1 uncultured Planctomycetia bacterium | reverse complement strand
TCTTATGGATAATAATAGGCTCAAGAAGGGTATCTCTTATTATAATCTTAGGGTCTAAGCTTGCTAAAGGATCCTGAAAAACTATCTGAACCTTCTGCCTGAATCTTTTAAGATCACGTTTCTTAAGCGTGGAGATATCCTCCTCCCTGTAAAGAATTCTTCCGCCTGTCGGTTCTATAAGACGGCATATTATCTTTGCAAGGGTAGTCTTTCCACATCCTGACCTCCCAACAATACCGACACTTTCACCGTAATCAATCTTAAAACTTATATTGCTAAGCACCTTTACCGCACCAAAATCCTTTGTAACGTTAGCGACTTCTATCATAGTTTTAGTCTTTCAGGCATTGAAAAAAGCAATAGCTTGGTATATTCATGCTTAGGAACCCTTAATAATTTCTCCGCAGTACCTACCTCGACTATCTTTCCTTTATACATAACAGCTACCTGGTCCGCTACTCTTTGGACAATGCGCATATCATGCGTTATTAATAAGACGGATAACGATAACTCGTCACGCAACTTAAGAAGCAGCTTCAGTATCTCATTCTCTGTATCGGTATCCAGGGCCGTTGTAGGCTCATCAGCTATTAATAGCTTTGGCCCTGTTGATATTGCCATCGCTATCATCGCGCGCTGCTTCATCCCGCCTGAAAGCTGGTATGGGTATGAATTATATACACGCTCCGGGTCATCAATTTGCGCTTTTTGCAAAGAGGCCATAGCGACCTCTTTTGCATTCTTTTTTGTTGTTATCTTATGCACAATTAACGCCTCGTCTATCTGCTCGCCTATGGTAAAGACGGGGTTTAATGACGAGGCAGGCTCCTGAAATATATACGAAATCTGCTTTCCCCGTATATCCTGAAACTCCTTTTGCGAAGACTTTAGTATATTCTTATTATCAAGAATAACAGAACCGGCGCTTATCCTGCCGTCTCTCTGACTTATAAGCCCGGTAATAGCGAGTCCAAGTGTAGTCTTACCGCAGCCAGACTCCCCTACAAGGGCAAAGATAGCTCCTTTTGGAATCTTCAAGCGCACGCCATCAACAGCTCTTCCCTCAACGCAAGCTTCATCTGCCTTTGCTGAGATGGGGCCAACAGGACTATAAGTCGGATCATCTCTATAATACTCTACTGTCAGATCATTTATGTTTATCATATCTTTTTCTTAGGATTAAAATACTCTCTTAGGCCTTCGCCTAAAAGGTTATAGCCTAAAACAGTTATCAGAATAAAAAAACCCGGGAAAAACATAAGCCACCAGCATACGCCCAAGGATGCCTTTCCCTCCATCAATATATTGCCCCAACTTGGTGTTGGCGGCTGAACTCCCAGACCTAAAAAACTCAATGATGATTCTAATAAGACCGCGGCCGCGACACCTAAGACAGCGCTAACTAAAACAGGGGCTATCGCATTTGGTATGAGATGCCGCACTATTATCCTTAAATCACTCGCGCCTATAGCCTTTGACGCGAGAATAAACTCACGTTCTTTTAGGCTTAGCACCTCTGCTCTTATTAACCGCGCCACGCCCATCCAGCTGGTTATACCTATTACTACCATGATATTCATTATATTTGGCTCGAGTATCGCGATAACAGCTAAAATGAGAAAAAATGATGGGAAACATAGCATGATATCTACAAACCTCATAAGCGCTGTATCTATCCTTCTGCCATAGTAACCTGCCGCAGAACCTATTAATAGGCCTATTAAGACCGATATCCCGACAGCGACGAAACCGATTGATAAGGATATCCTTGAACCAAAGACAATCCTGCTAAAAAGATCCCTGCCAAGATGGTCTGTTCCGAAGATATGTGCACCCGATGGAGCGAGTAAGGCCTCCTCTATATTAATAGCAAGAGGGTTAAAAGGCGCTATTA
>CAZDLP010000048.1:0-4331 GCA_964506565.1 uncultured Planctomycetia bacterium | reverse complement strand
AAGAGAGCGTTCTTTAAGGCGTGTTTATATACAACTCTATTCTCTGAAAGCCCCTTTGCTCGCGCTGTCTTTATGTAATCTTTATGCAAGACCTCGAGCATGCTGCTTCTCATATATCTGCTCATCGCTGCTAAGGCGCCAAAACACGATACAAATACCGGCATGACAAGATGCCTTCCGATATCAAGGAACTTACCGGATATTGACAAGGTATCAAAATCAAATGATGTAATGCCTTGTATCGGCAGCCAGCCCAGGGTTATACCAAAAAATGACATAAGCATAAGAGCAAGCCAGAATCCGGGAATAGCAAACCCTACAAAAACAAAGACCGTTAAAAAACGGTCGCAGAAGGAGCCTTCTCTTACGGCACTCATCACACCTATCGGTATCGCTATAAGCAATACGATAGATATTGATAATATGTTTATCAGAAGAGTTATTGGTATGCGGCTTGCGATCTTATTTATAACTTTCTGCCCATCAATATATGATCTGCCAAAGTCAAATGTCGTGATTTTTTTAAGCCAGTTAAGATACTGTACATATAGCGGCTTGTCTAATCCATACTGGATAACAAGCTTCTCTCTGGCCTCAAATGAAACCTTTGGATTTAATGTTGTCGCGGAATCGACAGGACTTCCCGGGGCGAGGTGTATCACGCAGAATGATATAATGGATATGCCCAACAACATGGGGATTATACTTATGAGGCGTTTTAGTATATATCTTTTCATTATTAGGCGCTCGGTTATCACCCCTGGTATTTTTGCTGATCCTTTGGTACATACCATTTTATAAAATTATAACCTATTCCTGCCGGCGCAGGTGAAACATTTTTGAATCTTTTATGGACTACCGGCAGGCTATCCGCTATCCATAGGAACATATAAGGCTGTTCATCATAAAGTATTCTCTGTATCTCGTGATATATCGCGGCACGAGCTTCCTGGTCAAAAACGCGCCTACCTTGAACAAGTAAATTATCTACCCTGGGGTTTTTGTAGCTTATAAAATTGAATTCTCCCTCGTTGGTCTTTGATGAATGCCAGATATCAAAACAATCAGGATCGCGGGATAATCCCCAGCCCATAAGTACCGCTTCAAAACGTTTCTTATTTACAAATTCTGTTAAAAACACGCTCCACTCCACTACTTTTATCTTTACCCTTATACCGATAGCCCCTAGTTGATGTTGTATTATCTCAGCCGCGCGTTTTCTTAAATCATTGCCTTGATTTGTAAGTATAGTAAACTCAAATATCTCGCCATCCTTGTCAATAATACCATCACCATCCGTATCGCTCCAACCTGCCTGAGCAAGCATATCTTTTGCCTTTGACGGATCATAATCAGAAGGCTCAAGGCCCTTATCATATGCCCATGACTCAGGAACAAATGGACCTGTGCAGACCCTTCCAAGGCCCATTAAGACGCCAACAATAAGTGCTTCTTTATTAACAGCATAGTTTAATGCCTGACGAACTGTCTTGTCTTTAAATTTATCATTAAGAAGGTTATACCCCAGATAGGCATATCCAAATGACGGATACTTAAATTTATTATAAGACGCCTTAAAAGAATCACTGCTTGTCTGCCTGCGATACTGCAAAGGCGTAAGGCCCATGGTATCCAAGGCCTTGGCCTGTAACTCTAAGAACATAGTAGCTGTATCGGGAATAATCTTATATATATATCGATCGATATAAGGACGGCCTTTAAAATATTCATCATTCGCTACTAGATCTATACGTTGTCCACTCTTCCAACTTACAAACTTATATGGGCCAGTACCTATGGGGCTACGTCCAAACCTTGTCTTATTAAGGTCCTCATGCTCTAAGATATGTTTTGGCATTATCCACATGCCCCAGGATGAAAGTGCCGGAGAAAAAGGTTGCTTGTAGGTAACCTTTATTTTATATGGGTCGATTATCTCCAGAGACTCTATCTTGAAAAAATCACCGCTGTAGGGAGTCCTTACGTTAGGATCTATCAGCTTCTCATATGTAAACTTGACATCCTCTGCTGTAAAAGGGGCCCCGTCGTGCCATTTGACATTTCTGTGCAGATTAAAGACAATGACGCGTCCTTCTTCCTCTATATCCCAGTTTAGGGCGAGTTCGCCGACAATATTTAAGTCCTTGTCGTACCTAATAAGACCGTTATATACAAGTCCGCATATATCATGCGAAGCAGAGTCTGAGGCTACGATAGGGATGAGTGTTGTAGCATCCCCGATAGAAGCCGCTATTATAGTATCTCCATATGCTGGGGATCCTGCTTCTGCGTAATCAATAACAGGCGCGCTACTTCTACCGCATCCGGATAAAGTAAGAATAAATAATAAGGCCGCTGCGATATACAGCGACCTTGTATGATTTTTAACCATAATCCCCATAACACCTTTATTAAACTAGGGACAGCGACTAGTTTTTTTGAATAAAAACTAGTCGCTGTCCCTAGTTTAAGAATTACTTACTTGAAAAATCCCTCTTATCCTGTTCGGTCGCAGGACGCGTCTCTTGCTTTACGATCGTCTCTTTTCCGGTCTTAGGATCAATATTCACCTTTTTCACAGTCACTGTATCGCCGCTCTGAGATTTTCCCGCAACCGGCGCGATCTTAACATTTTCCATGATAGAGGCCTTTCGCTTACTGGATAAAAAAGCCAGGGTCAATGAGGTACACAAGAAGAGAACCGCACTAACCTCTGTCGCTTTAGTCAAAAAATCCGATGCCTTCTGTCCGAAGATAGTAGTCTGCGAACCTCCGCCTCCGCCTCCGCCGAATGTATCAGCAAGACCTCCACCCTTTCCTGCCTGAAAGAGAATAACCGCTATCAAAATCAGAGAAACAATTACGTGCAATATGAGCACTAATGTATACATACTATTATACCGCTCCTTTCACTATATCGCTAAATGAATCTATCTTTAAACTAGCGCCTCCCACAAGCGCGCCATCTACATCTTCTTTCTGCATTAACTCTTTTATATTATCAGGCTTAACGCTTCCACCATACTGAATTCTGGTCTCAGCCGCCACCTCACCATCAAATATATCTGCTAAAAGCTGCCTAATATGTTGATGGACTTCCTGCGCCTGCTCAGGCGATGCTGTCTTTCCGGTTCCTATGGCCCAGACAGGCTCATAAGCAAGAACAACGTTATCCATATCATCCTTTGAAAGCCCCTGTAACGAGCCTTGCACCTGATTCTTTATAACATCAAAGGTTTTTCCTGTTTCACGTTCCTCTAATACCTCGCCTACGCAAACAATAACCTTTAGGCCATCTGCCAAAGCCGCTTTAAGCCTCTTATTGACTGTTTCGTTTGTCTCATTAAAAAACTGTCTTCTCTCAGAATGGCCAACTATTACATAAGAGCATCCAGCGTCTTTAAGCATGGTAGTCGAGATCTCACCGGTAAAAGCGCCGTTTTCCTGCCAATAGACATTCTGAGCGCACAGCTTGATATTTGAATCCATAGTAAGTTCATTCACATCGGATAAAGCTGTAAACGGTGGGCCGACTACTATATCGACTGAATTAGCATCAGACAACTCACGTTTCAAGCCGTTGACTAATTCAACCGCTTCTTTTATAGTGGCGTTCATTTTCCAGTTACCCGCAATAATTGGTCTTCTCATTTTGTCTCCACGTTATTTAGTATCGGTGTTCGGTGTTCTGCGACAGCCAATAACCTAAAACTGAATTATTTGTCACTCAATGCCGCTATACCGGGAAGAGTTTTACCCTCAAGATACTCAAGAGAGGCTCCGCCACCGGTTGAAATATGTGACATCCTATCAGCAACGCCAAACTTGGCAACCGCTGCTACCGTATCGCCGCCGCCTATTACAGATGTCGCTTTTGAACTTGCTATAATCTCGGCAAGCGCCTTTGTCCCATTGGCGAATCTATCATTTTCGAAGATCCCGACAGGCCCGTTCCAGACAATAGTCATTGCCTTGGATAAGATACCCTTAAAAAGCTCTATGCTCTTACGCCCGATATCTACTCCTATCCAGCCTTCCGGGATGTCATTGCCTTCTGATACCTGCACATGAACAGCGGTCTCAATATTATCAGTAACAATATGATCCACAGGCAGTACTATCTCAATACCCTTGGCCTTTGCCTTATCAAGTATCGCCTTTACAGTCTCCTCCAAGCCTGGCTCAAAGCGTGATGAACCGATATCCACACCTTCTACTTTCATGAAGGTATATGCCATCGCACCCGCTATAATTATCGTATCTGCCTTATCCATCATGTTCTCGATAACAGGTATCTTATCAGAAACCTTTGCCCCGCCTAAAAGAAAAAC
>CAZDLP010000047.1:0-6567 GCA_964506565.1 uncultured Planctomycetia bacterium | reverse complement strand
TACAACTTAATACTTCAGTCCTTAAGTTATCCACAGGTTTTTACCGGGAACATGACAAGGATATTATATTGCTTCGCAAGAGAATGGGTCTAATAGTAGCGCTGGTGGTTGTCTTTGTGGTCGCGTCATTGTTCTTTCTTATATATACCAGGCAGGATAGATTCAGGTTTATGTTTAAGGCAAACCTGGAGCAATCTTTCGCTGAGATGACAGGTGCAAAAGTAAGCATAAGAGCGGTAAGTGGCAACCCGTTTAAAAAGATTATCTTTAAGGGGCTACGATTTGATTTTGGGAGATATGGACTTGATTTCGATATAGCGAGATTAGAATATTCTTTATTTGATATCATGTCAGGCAAAGAGTCAGCAATAAGCAAAACCGAGACTGTAATGACGCTGGGAAAGGGTTCTTTGAGGTTGGAGAACAAGGCACTTATATCCCGCCAGATAAGAGGTAAGATACGGTTAATGCAGGACAAGATCATTCTGGATAAGATCACTTTCAGGGTGTTTGATCAGTTGTTAAGTTCCATAGAAGGTGAGATTATGACCGATAGCCGGCCCTATAGGTTAAAACTTATAATGGAAGCAGAGCCTTTTTTTGACAATGATAAGCCACTTTTTAAAAAGATAAGAATGAGTGTAAACGGTCCTCTGGATAACCTGAATCTGCGCGGTAAGATAGAAAGGCCGCATGCCAAAGATATACATGTTAGTAGTTATCTTATCCATGAGAATGAGATGTTTAATATAGGATCAAGGCTGGGCATTGAAGCTGAGAAAGGTGATATAAATCATATTATTTCCATGGATGCGGAGGTTGATATAGAAAAGGAGACATTTAATACTGTCCTAATACCAAACGATGGCAGGGTTTTTGTAAGTGGTGACTACTCAAAATTCGGAACCGTTAAGGTTGATATAGAAAATCAGCATCTTAAGATATTCGGTTTTGATTTTTCAAACATAGTCCATCTTCTTGGTAAGGTAGTGTTCAGGGATAGTGTATTCTCGCACTTCTTGATTGACATAGATACTGAGGCGAGTATTTTAAATTATTCTCCAATGGATGAGATAGCGTCCTCATTCCTGATAGATAAGCGGTCTATAAGGGTTATATATCTTAAGATAGGCGATATAGTTGCGGCTTCAGGTAATTTTAATATTAAGCCGCCTAGAAAGGCGCAGGTTAAGGTAAATTTTTCTGATTTTAATCTGGAGATGCCTTTTTTACTCGCTGATAAAGAGAATCCTGGTATATCAGGAAAACTTTCAGGTGAGATCCTGATCAGCGGGCTTTTGAGCAAGCCTGATATGGGTATAAAACTCACTGCCGCGAATGGACGTTTTGATCCTATTGCTTATGATATCATGTTGATTAACGGTGATGGAACATGGCCGTATCTAAATATTTATGATTCACGCATAACGCATGGAGATTCATCTCTTATGCTTGAGGGTGAGTTGGATTTAACCAAGATTTCAGATGAGTCTTTTATGGATAATGTTTCTATAACTACGGATGACAATACTATACAATGGGAGGGTTGGGATATAACAAATGTAGATGAGAGCCGTGAGTTTTCATTAAAGAGGGGCCTAAGTAATGGAGTCAGCGTAGGATACAAGAATTATATGGATGATGAAACAAAATATGGTATCGATAAGCCTAGAGATGAATTTCAGCTTGAGTATGATCTGCTTGACGATGAGAGCGTTATTGAGTTTAGGGCAAAAGAGGACGAAGAGTTTTTGGGTTTTAGAAAAAAATATAGTTTTTAGTATGGGAGATAGATATGGTCTTTAGTAATACTTTTAACAGATTTATAACAAAGTCTAAGTCGCTGTTGAGGTATATGGGAGGAGTAGTTACTCTTTTCATAGAGACGGTCTTCTGGATGTTTATGCCGCCATTTAGAAAAAGACAGATATTGGATCAGATGTACAAGGTAGGGGTTAGTTCTTTGCCGATAGTATTTCTTACATCAATGTTTACAGGTATGGTGCTTGCCTTACAGAGCGCGCATCAGATGCAGCGGATATCAGCACAGATGTATATAGCCAGCCTTGTCGCGCTTTCTATGGTAAGAGAATTGGGCCCTGTACTTACAGCGCTTGTTATCGCTGGGCGAGTAGGGGCCTCTATAACAGCTGAACTTGGTACAATGAAGGTTACAGAGCAGATAGATGCACTGGAGACCCTTGCTACAAACCCTATAAAATATCTTGTTGTGCCCAGGTTTCTGGCGCTTATTATTATGCTGCCCCTACTTACGATATATGCTGATTTTGTAGGCATGCTCGGTGGTTATATCGTAGGAGTATTTAAGCTTCACATAGGTTCTAATATGTATCTTAATATGACGACTAGCCCGCTAGGCATTAAGGATCTCTACACAGGTCTGTTAAAGAGCGTTGTATTTGCGATAATTATATCTATTATAAGCTGTTATGAGGGCTTTAGGACATCCGGAGGCGCGCAGGGGGTAGGCCGTTCCACAACATTGAGCGTTGTTACCTCGTTTATATTGATAATAGCCGCAGACTGCCTCTTTACAGCGTTATTTTATTTTATCGGGCAATAGGAGAATATAAAGATGATAGACGCGATCAATCTATATAAAAAGTTTGGAGATAACCAGGTGCTTAAGGGTGTGAATCTGACAATTGATACAGGCATAACACAGGTAATAATCGGCCGCTCAGGATGTGGTAAGAGTGTCTTGTTAAAAAATATTATAGGCCTGCTAAAGCCTGAATCAGGACAGGTTATCATTGATAGCCGGGATGTAACCAAGATGACAGGCAAGGCGCTTAGCACGTTGAGAATGACATTTGGCATGCTTTTTCAAGGTGCGGCGCTTTTTGATTCACTGACAGTAGCTGAAAATGTCGGTTTTAATCTTATTGAACATACGGATCTTGATTCTCAGACAATAGCAAAGAGGATAAAAGAGGCGCTTTCTTTGGTGGGTTTGTACAATATTGAAGAGCTTATGCCATCGGAACTTTCAGGCGGCATGCGAAAAAGGGTAGGCCTTGCCAGGGCTATAGCTATGCAGCCTAAGATAATACTTTACGATGAGCCTACAACAGGGGTAGACCCTATTATGGCAGATGCTGTTAACGAGCTAATCATTAGGTTGCATGATAAGCTCGAGGTTACTTCTATTGTTGTTACGCATGATATGGTCAGTGCTTACAAGGTTGGTAGCAGGATAGCTATGCTTTATGACGGAAAGATAGTTGAAGAAGGCACTCCTGACCAGATAAGGAATACTAGTAATCCTATAGTAAAACAGTTTATAACAGGCGCCGCAGAAGGCCCTATTACGGCAGGCGAGAGTTTTAACCAAAGCGTACTAATCTAAAGAGGAGGTAGTATGAAATCAATGGAGTTTGATATTAAGATAGGCTTGTTTATATCTGTAGGGCTTATCCTGCTGACGGTTATAACATTTTCCATAAACGATTTCTTTTTTAAGCCGGGATATAATATATACGCGATCTTAGGTTATGCCAATGGCGTTAGGAAATCAGCTCCTGTAAGACTTGCCGGTATTGAGGTTGGGGAAGTAAAGGAGGCAGGGGTATTTAAAGATGAGAATGGCAAGACAATGGTAAAGCTAAAACTTTGGCTTACCAGTGACGCTAAGGTTGAAGAAGACGCGCAGATGATCATTAATACCTTAGGACTTATCGGGGAGAAGTATGTTGAGATTGTTCCCGGTACTCCGGGGGCTCTGTTTCTGAAAAATGGAGATTATATCGTTGGGTATGATTCTGTATCTATGGAGCAGATAACAAAGAAGGGCTATGATATCGCGTTAAAGCTCGAGAAGACGATCGATTCGATGGATGAGATACTAAAACAGGTAAAGAGCGGTGACGGAACAGTGGGCAGGCTAATATATGACAACACACTTTATAATGATGTAGAGGCTATTATAAAGGATATAAAGGCTCATCCATGGAAGCTAATTGGCGGGCCCAAGCGCGCAAGAGTAAAGACAGAGGACGTGGAGGTAGAATCTGGAAGCAGTAATTTTGGCCCCTCTTAAGTTAGCCGTAAACCGTAAACCGTAAACCGAGAACTAAAATATGCAGACAAAGACAGTTTTTATATGCCAGAGTTGTGGCTCCCAAAGCCCAAAGTGGCTTGGCAGATGCCCTGAATGTGACGAATGGAACTCTTTTGTAGAGGAATCTTTGCGTAACAATGGCGCTAAGGGTGTTAGGTCTGTGATAGCGGATATCGTATCATCCGATGCGCCGAAAAAGCTATCTTCTATTGAGCAGAAAGACCTGTTAAGGACAAATACCCAAATAGGCGAATTAGATCGTGTTTTAGGAGGAGGGCTTGTAAAGGGCAGCGCCATACTTGTAGGGGGTGAGCCCGGTATAGGAAAATCTACTTTGATGCTGCAGGCAGCGAATATAATAAGCAAAGAAAGGAGGGTGCTTTATGTAAGTGGAGAAGAATCTTTAAGCCAGATAAAGCTTCGCGCACAAAGGCTGGGGCTTTCCTCAGAGAACCTGTATATTGTTAACGAGACCGATCTTGTACGTATAATAGAACATATAAAAGATATAAAACCCTATATGGCTGTTATAGACTCTATACAGACTACATATTGTCCGCAGTTTTTACAAAATGCCGGTACTGTAACCCAAATAAAAGAGTCTGCCGGTATGTTAACAGCGCTGGCTAAATCCAGCGGTGTATCAGTATTTATCATAGGTCATATTACTAAAGAGGGTGTTATAGCGGGGCCGAAAGTCCTTGAGCATATAGTGGATTCTGTAATATATTTTGAAGGACAAAAGGAATCGCCATTTCGTATTCTAAGAGCTATAAAAAATCGTTTTGGCGCGACAGATGAAGTAGGGATATTTTCCATGGAGGAAGATGGTTTAAAAGAGGTTAAGGACACCTCGGGTATTTTTATTCAGCACAAGGATAATCCTTTACCAGGCTCTTCTATAACAGCTGTAATTGAAGGGACCAGGCCCTTCTTAGTAGAGATACAGGCACTTGTTACGGCCTCGAGTTTTGGTATGGCAAGACAACGTTCTATGGGCTTTGACTTAAATAGGATGGTCTTACTTATAGCGGGGCTACAGAAAAATATCGGTCTAAATCTTTCTGATCAGGATATATATTTAAATGTAGCCGGTGGTGTCAGGGTCAATGAGCCCGCGTCTGACCTCGCTGTAACCGTTGCCATAGCTTCAAGTTTCAAAAATGCCCTTGTGCGTCAGGATACAGTTATTATGGGAGAGGTAGGACTGACATCTGAAGTGCGCCGAATATCTCAACCCGGGGCTAGGGTTAATGAGGCAAAGAGGCTAGGTTATAAGAGATGTATGCTCCCCATGTCTGATTATAAGAGTTTAAGGAATTTAAAGGGGATAGAGTTAATAGGCGTAGATAATGTTTCACAGGCATTCGAAGAACTGTTTATATAAAAGGTAAAGATAAATATTAAATTAAAAAAAGTATTAAGGAGAGTACATAATGACATTAGTTTTTATTAGATCATTTTTTGTAATAATAAGTACGATAGTAGGATATCAGATAGGTATATTGTTAACGGTATTTAACCCCTATTGGCCGGCATCAGCGGCAGCGATAGGTTTTTTAGTATCGCTTATAATTATATTGGCGGAATTCAGTATGAGGAAGGTTTCATTGAGCGGGCTTTCCGCGGGTGTCTTTGGCCTTGTTTTCGGACTCTTAATGGCAAAGCTTATCACAGATTCCTTTATTCTGCAGTCCATAAACCAGATGAATGAGACGCTGGCATTGGTTATGCAGGTAGTGCTTACCCTGATTTTTTGTTATTTTGGTATGACACTTGCGATAAGAGGTAAGGATGAGTTTAATCTTATCATACCATATGTAAAATTCACCAGGCAGGATAGGCGTGATGATATAACTATTATAGATACAAGCGTTATAATAGACGGCAGGATAGTTGATCTTTGTGAAACCGGGTTTATAGGTGGAAGATTTATTGTGCCACGTTTTGTATTGAGAGAGTTACAGCAGGTAGCGGATTCTTCAGATGCCTTGAAGCGTAACCGCGGGCGCAGGGGCCTTGATATACTAAATAAGATGCAAAAAAATAGCCATATGGATGTTAAGATACACGAAGAAGATTTTTCTGATATAATTGAAACAGATGCCAAGCTGGTAAAGCTGGCTAAATTGCTAAGTGGCCGCGTTTTTACAAATGACTATAATCTTAACAAAGTAGCTGAATTACAAGGCGTGCAGGTGCTTAACATTAATGAATTAAGTAACGCATTAAAACCTGTTATGCTTCCCGGTGAAGTGGTAGAGGTAAAGGTCGTAAAAGAGGGTAAAGAACACAATCAGGGCATAGGTTATCTTGATGACGGAACAATGATCGTAGTTGAAGGCGGAAGGCAGCTTATCGGCCAGAGAAAACAAGTGGCGGTAACCAGTATCTTGCAGACCGCTGCAGGGCGTATGATATTCGCGAAAGCTACTAATGGTAGCGGTAAATAGCATAAGGTAAAGGTGAAGGTGAAGGTAAAGGTA
>CAZDLP010000046.1:5735-7241 GCA_964506565.1 uncultured Planctomycetia bacterium | reverse complement strand
TCTATGTCATCTTCTTTATATTTAAACAACTCACCCAAAAGAGGTATATCGCCTAAGAATGGGACCTTCTTATCAATCTTAACGGTTGTGTTCTCTCTCAAGCCCCCTATAACAATGGTCTGCCCATCCTTTATCATGACCTGTGTATCCGCTGTCCTGGTTGTAAAGCGCGGAGCCTGAATCGCGTTTTCACCACTTCCAAAATTATCCCATTGATCAAAGGCGCTAACCTCGGGCTTTAAGCTAACGACTATGTCTTGTGCCTCATTTACATGAGGCATAACAGTAAGAATTATTCCTATGTCTTTTTCTGTATAACCTGTAATCTCCATCTTTCCTGTCTGATCATTACGCTCATAAGTCGGTATATTGAATATACTGCCAACAACTACCTTTGCCTCCTGATTATTGAGCGTGGTAATTGTTGGGTTGGAAAGAATGCTTGTATCTGTGCTCTTATCCAATAGCTTCAGGACAGCTTGAAGACCTGTAAAATCAAGCGTTCCGAATGTAAAGCTCTCCGCACCGACAAATGGAAACGCCGGGCTTAGCGTAGTTGGGAAATCGCTTGCTGAGTCTCCCAGAGGCAGATATCCATCCATAGACTTATTCTTACCCTTGTTTGAAAACGGCACCTCTGACCTGTCAAAAGGAAGGGTCGTTGGCCTCGCGGAACCAGAAGCAGTTACCTCTACTGTCCAATCAATACCGAGCTCATCCTCATCCTTAATCCTGGCTTCGATAATCTTGGTCTCAATGGAGACCTGTTGTGTTCTCTTATCTAAACGCTCGATAACCGTCTGTACCTTATGAAGATTTGTAGGTATATCTGTAACAATTATCGTATTCGTCCTATCGTCAAATTTTACGCTTCCTCTATCGGTTATCGTAGATTCTATAGCAGCCGCGACATCCTTGGCCTTTGAATAATTAAGCACAAATACCTCATTCTGAAGCTCTTCCTCGGCAACGCTCGATAATGTTATTACCCTGATAATATTGCCTATTCTCTCACTGGCAAGGCCGTGATTCTTTAGTATAACCTCAAGCGCCGTATCCCAGGGAACGTCAACAAGCCTTATACTGACCTGGCCCTCAACATCACTTGACGCGACAATATTTATACCGCTCTTATATGAGAGGGTGTGCAATACGGTTCTGATGTCCGCATCCTTAAATATTAATGTAACATTACCCGGCGTGGATGTATCCTCTACATCAGCAACCTCCTGCGGTTTTGCGGGTGTAGCCGCATCCTCGGTAACAGGCGCCTCCCCGACAGGAGGGTCAGCGCCAAAAACATAAGGAGCCACCCCGGCACTAAAAATCATCCCTAAACATAAGCACAACACAAAAAAACCTTTAAGTCTCATCCAGTTACTCCTTTAATTTAAAAGTATAGTCTTTTCCTTCAAAAAATAATATCACCCTATCTTCTTCAATCTTCTTTACTTCTATCCCTCCCGCGCGTCCACCTTCTTTAAGTACTAAGTCATTCATTATAAC
>CAZDLP010000046.1:2009-5635 GCA_964506565.1 uncultured Planctomycetia bacterium | reverse complement strand
TTCATTTAATATATAGGTGTTAACAAGTACATACGCAAGATGCTGTGTATAATCTTTTGCATCCGCAGTAATCTTTATATCTGAAACGCGCATAAAGGTATCGGCATTTTCCAGTTTATTCAAAAAAGTACCAAGTTGATGATATCCGCATACAGCCTTTATTAGGATAGGATACTTTTGATAGGTGCTGGAGATCGTACTCTGCTGCTGATTGGCTACTGCCGGATAAGGTTTTATGGATAGTATCTTTACGCCTGAATCTTTTGCGATCTCCGAAAGCCCTTTCAATACGCTTGATATCTCCTGTTTAGTGGATAACTTTTTCTTCTGCTTGGAGAGTTTTTTTCTCATCTCCGCGATTTGAGCTGTATACCTCGGGATGCTCGCGACCGCATTTTCATCAGTAGCAAGTTGGCGCTGTAACTGGCGTAATTTCGGTGTAGTCTTAGAAAGAGAAGCCATTGTAGGCCTTAGAAAAAGCGAGTAGTTAGCTATCAATAGACAAAGCGTGATAATGCCATATATTACAAGCTTCTGGTTCTTAGCAAGCTCCTGCCTAAAGTTTTTCAAAATAGCTCCTTCCCGGCTTAAAATAACAGATAATCGTAAACTTCATGATCTCTGTGCTGCCAAGGGTCTCTCTTTGAACAGATGAAAGCTTTATATCCTCAAAATCCTTGAAAAAATCATTATTCGTCTTTAATGAGTCGATAAATCTGCCCACTATGGCCGTTGCTTCGCCTGAGTCTGATGACACAGCTGCACCCTTAAGAACAAGCATCTCCTTGTCTACAGGCAATTGTGGCGAGACACCTTTATTGAAACCCGCAAATACCTGAGGAGTCTTTGACTTTTCTACACTCAGCGATAATGCGCTTAACCATACACCATCTACAATAGAATTATTTAAATCATAAAGCTTCTTAGCCCAGACAAGGCTACCGGAAGTAAGGGAATCGATAACAGCGACCTTTCCGCTTAAATTATCCACTTCTTTTTTAAGCGTTGCAGCTATCTCCTGTTGTGGCATTATATGATTTAACTTACACTTTATGGCAGCTAGCTTTTTCTGCTGCATAACAGAAAGCATGCCCAATATAACCTGGCTAAGTATGATTACAGATATAAGCCCGACGATCAACGGTATCGGCGCTACCTTTGGAAGTTTTATATCAAGCTTTGCGTTACTTTTTTTGTTAGTAGTACGCAAATTTTTAGGCACAAGATTGAGTTCTATCATTCTACTTTGTCTTTCTAAGCGCCAACCCTGTTACTACAGCGAGCTGGGGTGCTAATTGCATTAATTTATTAGAATCAATATCTTCAGATATATCTATATTTGTAATGGGGTTCCATGTTTGAAGGTCACGGCCCAGAGCCTCCTTAAGAAAGCCCTCTACGAACTTAGGTATGCTCATCCCTCCGCTTATAAAAATCTTTGACACATTATTGCTATGCTGGTTCTCATAAAAATCAAATGATAAGACCGCTTCATCCGCTAAACGCGATAATACATCCGCGATAGGGGCTTCTGCAACCTTTCTATCGTCCTCCGTGAGAGTATCAAACGTGCCCAGTTTATCCTGGAAGATCTTTAATGCCTCCTTCTCGGGGATTGAGAGATTATCAGCTATAATCTTTACGATATTCCTACCGCCTATCTCAATATCTCGTGAAAGGTATGGCTTGCCTTCCTTTATAACGCTAAGATTGCTCTTATGAAACCCTATATTCAGAAGTCCGCAAACACCGGATTTATCAACATCGGCATTCATAAAGGCATTGATAACCGCAAATAGATCGGCGTCAAAGATAGCAGGTTCAAGCCCTGCCTCTGAGAGCATTCTTATCTGGATCTCTATCAGGTCTTTTTTAGCGGCGACCATCACAACGCGCATCTTATTATCATCGAGATCCTCTATCTTAGCGAAATCAAGTTGGACATCATCCATATTATACGGTATCACCTTCTCCGCTTCAAACCTTATGGCGCCTTCTAATTCTTCATCACTCATAGATGGTAAATGTATATAGCGGGCAATAACCATGCCCCCTGAGACAGAGGCGACAACCTTTGTCTTGGCAATATTGAGCTCGTCATACGCCTGGCTTATAGCCTTTATAATATTATCACCAATAGACACTATTGAGTAATCTAATAACAAGGGTCTTGGCTTTGCGTGTGAAATAGCCGCGGCCTTAATAGAATAACTACCTATGTCTAAGGCTATCTGTACATCCTTTGAACTCTTCTTAGCTAAACCTTGCATTTGTTTTCCTTGTACGCTATGTATATTCTAAATAGCTTCTCTTCTGGTCTCTTGCCATGACATAACAACTGTGTTGCCAGGAGCAAGAAAGCTCGTAGATTCTATCGCGTCCATGAAGGTCTGATTGTAGGTCAACGTAATATTGCCGCTTATAAAGGCGCCGTCTTTATTGGCGCTCTCATCATCTACAACGCCGCCTGCCCATAATCCACCTGTCGCGTTTATAGTACCTGATACCTTGAGATCATCCGTAGAAAGTAGACATCCGTCAAGTGTAACAGCCCCCGATATCTGGCAGTCCCCGGATGTAACAACAAAGAATCCTCCAACAACCATAGTGCCGGCTATAACAAGGTCTCCTGTGCCTTCGACGTAAATTACATTGGGGATACCATTTGCTTCGTCATACCAAAAACTTGCAGGCAGGCTACTGCTCGAGAAATTGCTAACATCTACTGTGTGATCAAAAACATCGCTGTCCTCCTGGGCTTGGGCCATACTGCGCAGCAGCGCGTAATCTATGTCTGTCGTAAAATCTATAGGGTCTCCCGGAGCTATCGCACCTATTACGTTTTCAGGATGGCTTACATCGAGAGTACTGTCTTGATCATAAAACAGGTCACCGACTATATTGTAAGCATTCCCCTTAAGAGTAAGATTGCTAGCACTGTAAAGGGCATTATCAAAAAAATCATCATTGGCTATTATCTCCGCTACAACCTGCAGCTGAACCTCTACCCTGGGGTTTGCTGTACTGGAAGGTGAATATCCGATACTATTTATAGTGGATTTAGTCGCATCTAACGGAGTAATAGTCCCTGCATACCCTGATGTAGAGATAGTACCAAGGCTCGCGCTAAATGAAGCAACCGATACATCCTGCAACGCGACATCGAGTCCTGATTCCGCGGCGTAAAAAGCCTTTATTAGATCCAGGCGTCTCTGACTTACTTTCATGGCTTGAATAGATGTATAAAAAAATACGCTAAGGATTATAACAAGCAGGGATAAAAGCAGGTATATGAGTATTAAGGCCATACCTCTATTGCCCTTTGCGAATGATAACATCTTAATTCCTTAATGTTGCGGCACTATTCAATGTATATGAGACATTGCGCCTGGAAGTACCTGCTACTCCTGCCACAGGTTTTTGCAAAAATATCGTAAAAAAGACTGTGTTACCTGTAATCGTATAATCTATCCCGCTATCTAAGGTGCCATTGGCATTATCCATTGGCAAAGACGCATCAGCATCATCCTCATTAGAATCCAACACACCATTATTATTCGCGTCTTCCGTTGATATAGAGTTTGCCAGAACTCTCTGCGCTCCACCTGCCCTGTTAAGAGAGGTCA
>CAZDLP010000046.1:0-1909 GCA_964506565.1 uncultured Planctomycetia bacterium | reverse complement strand
GGGTAATCATAGCTATATCTACCTGGCGAAGGTCATTTATCAATTCGTCAGCCGCGAATGAAGCGCTATTATTAAGGTCATTTAACGAGGTTAAGGTATAATAAGAACTTAATACATTAAGCATTAAACCAAATATGCCCATGCTTATTACAGTCACAATAACTACGACGACCATAGTCTCTATCAGGGTAAATCCGGATTTTGTAATAAGCGTGCATTTTGTTTTAAACATAGAGAGTCAGCTTCACCTCTGTTCCAAAAGCATATCCACAGAAATAGACCGCGGCCTTTGAGATTCTTCCTGCCAGGCGATAGTTGCGGTTACAGGTATAGGTATCTGCGTAGTATCCGCGGCTATAGTCACCTGCTCTGTAAGATTAATATTAGTGAGGGCGTAAGATCTCGATACTATCGTACCTGTCAAATCTACTTCACGCCTTAACTGTTCACAAACACTTCTTATATCGCTTGTCGCGATGTTCATATCCTTTGCGGACTTCAGCATAGACATGCACCTGTTAAAGGCATACAGCGAAGATGTTATTATAACCGCGAATATAGCGATCGCTATAACGGTCTCTATTAATGTGAAGCCTGAATTGATATTATCGAGTTTTGGTTTATGCATAAGTTAGAAGATTACCAATACGATGCCCTATACTAATTTACCGCTGCGTCGCCCGGGCCTGCCTGAGCACCCTTGGTCGTTGTGATCCTTCCGGTCTCATCGCAGTAGAAATATCTCTCGCCTGTCCTGCCCTGCACCTCTGGATCAGCGTTAATAGTAAATGATACCGGCGAAGTTAATTGATATGAATATATGTATCCTGCTTTATTGCCGGATGCCAAAGCGGTATCAATATAGGACGGCCCTGTAGGTCCGGCTACACCTAATACTGCTAAGCTTGGGGGATACTGGTGCGGTATAGTGCCGGTATAATAACTCTGACAGACAGAGGCTATAGTCTTGCATGAAGTAATGGCGACAACCTCATTGGTATTTACCCTGTTGCGTAACATCATTGATATAGATAGGCCTGCCAAAAGCGCGATAATTGCTACTACCACCATTATCTCTATAAGAGTAAAACCTTTTTTCTGTCTATTAAAACTAGATAAAATCCGCATAAAACTCCTTATATATATAAGTATATATATAAGTTTAGTTTATAAGGGGTAAAAAGTCAATAATAATATTAAGTAATTGAAACTGTTTCGAACACTTAAACAAAAAAAGAGGCGTGCTTTTTCAAGCAAGCCTCTTTTTGTAGAACATTTGCCTGGCAGATTATGTTACAGGCAAACCGTTGGTAACATCCATGATAACACCTGTCTGGTTAACGCTAAACGTTCTAGTACCAGTAGTACCGGCAGTGACCGGCACCGCTGTACAGGTATAAGTATTCACAGTAAGGGCTGTTATAGTAAATGTATACCCCTGCTTTGTACCTGTAACTAATGTAGCATCGATATACGGTAACCCACCTGCGCCTAACAGAGCTAGAGTGCCATATGTATTAGGATTCTGTGCTGCCCTATATGATTCCTCTGCTGTACTTATTGTTCTTAAAGTAGCTACAGCGGCGGATTCATTGGCATTGTGCCTTGCTCTAAGCAAGTTAGGTATTGCTATTGCGGCTAATAAAGCTATGATAGCGACAACGATCATAATTTCTACAAGTGTAAAACCTTTTTTTCCTAATTTCATCATTGTTCTTCGCCTCCTCTCGTCCCCGGATGGGTCGTTTTTTGTTACACTCTCACTTGCCAATCATAAAACAAAGGCAAGTTTGCCTGCCCTATTGCAGGCTGGTTATATATGTATAATTCCTTCCCCTTAAAAGATATCACAATACAGGGGCAGTGTCAATATAAGGAGCCTATTTTTGCAATATTATTTAGAATTAGC
>CAZDLP010000045.1:0-7317 GCA_964506565.1 uncultured Planctomycetia bacterium | reverse complement strand
ACGATCCCATTGGAGCAGAGCCCATAGCCTAACACGATTCGCACGGCATACTGCGCCACCTCATCAATCTGTGCTTGGATCAAATCGGCCATTTTATCAGGTGTTCGGTGTAACCCCTGGTCAAGGTAGTGGATTTCCACATCCCCATCTTGATCACGGGCCTTTTCCAGTTCCGGTTCCATTACCTGGCAGGCCACGATAACAACGGGACCCTTTTCATTTATAGGTGGTCGGTTATCCATTTCGTTGCCCTAACTTTTCATCAATCGCTTAACAAGTGAAATCGCCTCTCCCGCATCCTGGGCATACCCGTCCGCCCCGATATCGTCAGAGAACTTTTGATTCACCGGAGCACCGCCGATGATTATTTTGAGATTCTTCCGCAAACCTGCTTCAGTGACGGCCTTGATCACTTTCTTCATCTGGGGCATGGTGGTTGTCAGCAGTGCAGAGATCCCAAGGATGTCGGGTTTTCTCTCTGATACCTGCTGAACGAAATCTTCAATCCTGACATTTGCCCCCAGATCCACAGTATAAAACCCCACCCCTTTTAACATGGTAAGCACCATGTTTTTGCCGATATCGTGGAGATCTCCGCGAACAGTGCCAATCATAATTGTGCCACTGCTCTCACTATCTTTGCCTGTAAGATGAGGCTCAAGGACCTTAAGTGCCTCATTCATGGCCCTTGCAGAGAGCAACACCTCCGGAATAAATACGGTTCCATCTTTGAACTTTTCCCCGATTATTTCCATGGCTGACAGCATACCATTGTTCAGAATTTCCCTGGGTTCAGAACCTTTGTCAAGCATCTCTTGGACATCATTTGCAATTTTTTTGTTATCGCCTTTGAGGACATCCTCTTGGATGATCTTGAAATCTTCTTCCGGCGTCTCTTTTGGCGCCACACGCTCAGCAACCTGCCGCATATGATCTTCAGTAATGGGTCTTGCTGCCCCTGCTTCTAATGGTAAACGGCCCTCCTTTTCAAAGCGTTCTCCAATATAGATTAACCGTTCAAATTCCGTGTTAGGGGGACTTGTATCTCCAATAGAGGCGATCAGTCTGTTGCCTGGAGATATCACATTGAACATGTGGTCAAGATAGTTTTCCAGGTCCTTCCAGGATGTGGATGCTTCCAACAACATAATTTCCGGGATACCACCATGAATTGTTAATTTACCGGAACGGCACCATCTGTCATAGTATTCGTCGATTGTTACCTTTGTCATGGGATAAGGGGTTACGGCATCGGCGATATCGATGCCGCACTCAGGGATTAAATCCATTAGTCCCCTGTTTTCTCCGTCAGGGTGCATGACGAGAAGTATTCCTCTTGAATGAAGCAGATCGGAGGCTTTCCGACACCATGGCACAATCTCCCTTTCGAAATACACGGGATAGGTAATCATGTCATCCACATTTGCGGACCATAAGATCGCATCAGCGGGAGAATCAGCAAGGATTGAAATCAACTGGTCGTAAAGGCCTTCCAGGGAATCGGCCAGTTCCCCCATCTCTTTCTTGTAATCATGATAGTGATAATAGAAGTCCGTGGAACCTATTAATGTTTTTTGAATGAAGTGCATGGGAGAAGAGCATGCTATCCCCAGGCCCTGCCCCACGGCAACACCATCCTCTCCCACTCTGTTTTTCCATCCAAGAAAGCGCTCGTAGGCCGGTTTCAATTTCATATTACCAAATATATGTGCCAGCACGCGATAGTCTTCTGGCTTTTTTATTGCGGTCTCCTTAACCCATGTGATGGAGGCCCCGGATTTTTTCATTTCCGCAGTGATTCCATGCCTGACGCTTACCATACCCATAGGTGTATGGTATTCCAGGTGGGTAATCTGCTCATCCATATCATTTTCGTACTCTACTTTAATATCAACATCTGAAGAGAACTCAAAATCATAGGGAAACTCCTTTAAGCGATAAAGCCCGATGGCCCTGTGAATGATATCTTCAGGTTTTTCGGGTTTTAGATATTCAGGGATCATTTTGTGCAGAGGCCATCCCTCGGTGCGATGAATCTCGTCCACGGATAGACCTTTGTATTTTTCCGGCAGGGTTCCTGCAAGTTCATTTGCGTTATGCCATAGATCAATCCTCGGGACCCAGGGTATGGTATCAACGGTTTCACCTCTCGCCACCTTCAGGATTCTCTCTCTGTGAGTCAACATGTATGGCTCCTTTTTCCTAATGCAATTGGGCCGCTATTAGTCTTTTATTTCATCTATCAGCCGTCGCGCTAATTTAACCGCCTCGGCAGCGTCGGCCCCGTAACCGTCAGCGCCTATCTTTTCGGCAAAGGACGCGCTCACAGGTGCGCCCCCCACCATAACCTTTAGTTTATTCCGGAAGCTTTTTGTTCCCAATTCTTGAATGACACGCTCCATTTCAGGCATACTCGTCGTCAAAAGGGCCGATAGGCCTAAGAGGTCCGGCCCAATGGCCTCAATACGTTCTACAAGCTTTTCTACGGTCAAATCCACACCAAGATCGACAACTTCAAATCCCGCCCCTTCAAGCATCATCAGCACAATGTTCTTTCCGATGTCGTGGATATCACCTTTCACTGTGCCCATGATAACCATACCCTTGGGCTCGGTCGCCTCTCTCTTCAGCAGGGGCTTCACCTTTTCCAGCCCGAGCTTCATGGTCAGGGCAGATACAAGCATCTCTGGCACAAAGATATCACTGTCGGAAAATTGCTGTCCCACTACGTCCATAGCCGCAATAAGCCCATCGTCGATGATGGTTTTTGGATCAATGCCTCCTTCGATTGCGGCCTCTACCAGCCCCTCAATCTCATTTCTTTGCCGGTTAACTACCGCATCTTTTATTACCTGGAGAGTATCGCTCATTATTTATTACCTCCCTTTTAAATAGTAATCGGATAGGAGCCATGTTTGAGGGTTGTATCCCGCATGGCCATATAGTTTTCAAACTTTGCCCAGTCCGGAACCGAGTTGCCCGAACCAACACAATAACCGCCGCCCGGAGCGACTTCACGCAATAGGTGCCTGGTATACTCCTTGACCTCCTCGACCGTACCGCTGCGAAGCAGTTCATTTGACACGTTGCCCACGAGACTGATGCGGTCGCCATACTCCTTTTTCATCTTGACAATATCCATGCAGGTCGGATCGATGGGTTGGAGCAGGTCTATGCCGGTCTCGATAATATCCGGCATGAGGGATGTCACATCACCGTCACTGTGCATAATAAACAACCGATTCTCCTCATGGCAACGGTCAGCCATCTTTGCGTACCAGGAGAAGACATGCTCACGAAAGGCCTCAGGTGAAATCATCGGACCGGTTCCAAAGGCAAGGTCATCGACTACCCATACCGCTCCAACATAATCCCTCGCCAGGATGGTCTCCAGGGCGCTGAACTGAATTTCAGCCACCTTTCTGAAAACATCGGCTACGAATTGAGGGTCCATGATAACCTTTATGGAAAAATTCTGAAAACCCATTAACATCCATGTCAAGGTAAAAATCTTACCGGAAACAACGATGGCCTTCATACCGTCAGGCAAAAGGCCTCCTGCTCGGTTCAAGTTGCTGAAATCGAGTTCGGCCGCCGCGTCCCAGGGGAATTCCTCAAAATCCTCCCGTTCATGGATAAAACTGGTGAATTCCAGATTCCAGGCCTTGGGATCCTTTTCGTCAGGCCTTTCCCTCTGGACCTTTTCGCGGAGAATCCTAGTTATCTTTGATTCATCCGTCACACCTCCGGGGGTCATCATACTGACCGGGATCGGTATAAAGTCATAGCCCGCCCCGGCCCAGAACTCCACCTGGGCCTCAACGTCGTCCGCGCTTACCTCCCGGCCCAAGAATTGGCTCTGGATCGAGTAATCGATCAACACCTCGCATAAGGGTACCCTGTCAGCCTCCTGGTGGTTGACCACCCTTCTGAAGCGTCCCTCAAAATCGGGCTTTATATCCATTTTTTCTCCTTACAGCGATTCATTCGTAAGAGGCTGCCAAGACTAATATCCTTCATCTACGGCAGCAACAATATCAAATTTGTATCAAGGTTATCCACAACCCTCAGTTATTGCTTCCTATCTCTTATCCCCTTTAACTTGCTACGATTGAGAAATCATTTCAGCATCATGCTGGGTAGCCATAAGGACAATCCTGGAAAGGCGACCGTAAAGGCCAATGCAACAAAAGTAAGCCACAGATAAGGCAGATTCGCCCTGTAGATCTGTCCAACAGGTATCTCGTCGCCTACGACGCTCTTGAGATAAAAAATGGAAGGCCCAAATGGCGGTGACAAATATGAGATGTGCATATTCATACAGAAGACCACCCCAAACCAGACAGTATTAAAACCTAAGTCCTCGATAATAGGAACAAAAAGAGGCATGGTCAGCAAAACAATACCGATCCAGTCTAAGAACATGCCGAGGAAGATCAGGATTAGTTGCATCCCGATAATAATTCCCCATTTGCCAAAGGGGATGGCCATAACAGTGTTCCTGACAAACTGATCACCACCGGCCAGTGTATAAATGCCGATAATGGTCTGTGCCCCGAAGAATAACCAGGCCAACATGCATGAAATTTTGACGGTTTCATACAGGGAGCTTTTGATTCCACTAAAGGTTAGCTTGCGGTTTACAGCAGCAGTGACAATTGCACCGAGACACCCGATTCCAGCAGCCTCCGAGGGAGTGGCCACCCCGGCATAGATCGACCCTAAGACTGATATAGCGAGAAGGCTGGGCATTATCAAACCCTTAAGTAGGACCAGTTTCTCTTTCAACGGCATGTTGCGCTCTTCTTTGGGTGCGGCCGGGGCCATTTCCGGTTTGAGCCAGGTCGCAACAATAATATAGCCGATGAACAACGTGCCCAAAATCAGACCGGGGATAATACCTGCGATGAACAGGTCCCCAACGGGGGCCCCGGCGGTCATGGCATATACGATGAACACAACACTGGGTGGAATCAAAGTGGCCATGCCTCCACCCGCACAGATACTTCCTAAGGCGATCCTTCCATCGTATTTCCTCTTCAACATCCCGGGCAGGGCGATCATGCCGAAAGTCACGATTTCAGCCCCTACAATGCCGACCATGGCAGCCATGATGGTGCAGGAGATGATGGTACCAATGGCCAGCCCGCCCCTGAAAGGCCCGGACCATATATAGACGGCCTTGAATAATTGATCGGCTACGCCCGATTGCTGCAGGATTGCGGCCATAAAAATAAACAGCGGCACGGCAACAAGAGCGTAGTTGAGCATCATCTGGTAAACCCTGCCCACCATCATCACCATGACGTTGGGCCCGAACAGGGTCAGAGAAAAAATGACCGCGGTAGCGCCCATCACCCAGGCCAAGGGCAGACCGGTCACCAGTAGCAAAATGAAAGTAGCGAGTAGCAGGATGGTGATTAATTCAATGCTCATAATTCCGTACCCTTGATGGCGAAGTGTAGATCTCGAATGAATTTTGCGGTTCCTTGAAGCAGCAGCAGGGCCACCCCTACTACTAAGGCTATCTTAATGGGATAGACCGGCGGATCCCATGCCGAACTGGTGGTTTCTCCCACGAGTATGGACTGCCACGTGTATTTGCTGGCGGCCCACAAAAACACCGTCATATAGAGCGCAAAAAAGAGGTAGGTTATGGAATCTATGACTGCCCGTTGTCTGGCCGTCAGCCTGCCGTAAATCAAATCGATTTTCACGTGACGGTTGTCCTTCAGGGCCCAGGCGGCACCCAGCACATAACTCATACCGCACCCGAAAACCATGGACTCGCTGACCCAAAGTGTGGGAAGGTGAAAAATATACCTCATCACTATCTCATAGCCGATGAAGACCACAACCGGCAGGATGAGCCAGCTCCCTGCTTTGCCCACCAGGGTGGATAAAGCATCGATGAAAGATAATAACTTCTTCATACTTGCTCCCTATTCCCAGGACCACGCTGCAATAACGGACCCATTTTAAGAAAGTGTCGAGAGGTTTTGCACCATTAGAGCACAGGATAGAGAAAGGAAGGCTATATAGCCCCCCTTTCTCCATGATGTTTACAGCAATCGACTAATCAATCAACTTCAGCTCCCGCAGCCATTCTTTTTGAGAATCGATGACTTTCTTTGCCATGGGGCTCTTTTTGGCAAACTCATCCCACATTGCCATGGCTTTCGCACGGACTCGGGTCAGATCCTCCTTGCTCCAGGTCTGGACCGTGACGCCCTGCCCCTTCATCTCTTTCAGTGCCCTTATGTCGTCGATAGCAATCCGTTCAATGCTGTCCCATGCCCATTCACGGCAGGCCGTTTTGAGGATTTGCTTGATGTCATCGGGCAGTTTATTCCACTCATTCATGTTGACGGTAAAACTAGCCATAGGCATGGAGTGGAAACCAGGATAGTTCGTATATTTGGCCACCTGGAAAAAACCCAGTCGCTGGTTCATAGAAGGGGAGGCCCAGTCGCTGGTGTTAATCACGCCCTTATCAAGGGCCGAGTAAACCTCTCCACCCGGTAGAACCACAACAGACGCACCCAGTTCTTGGAACAACATGGCCGTCATGCCCTGGGGCACCCGCATCTTCAAGCCTTTGAAATCCTCCATCCTTCTTATAGGCTTTGTGGAAACCATAGATTCTATGCCCCAGAACATCCACCCCACGGCATAAGCGTTGTAAGGTTTGTACATCTCGTTCAACATCTCCCAGCCGCCCTTGTAATACATCCAGGCATCCTTCTGCCAGGGGTCGGAGTAAGCGGCGACCAAATCGGAGATAGGTGAAAACCCGGGTTCCTTGCCGCTGAAATAGCCTGACCACATATGCATGGCTTGAATGACATTATTCTGAAGCGCATCCAGGGCCTCAAATGTGGGTACGAGGGTGCCGGCAGAGTAGGGTGTTATCTCCAATCGCCCGTTTGTAAGGACCTTAACTCTTGCACAGAAATCAACAAAAGTTTTATATGACAGCTCAGCTGCACTCCACATGGCCTGGGCTTTCCATTTGATCGGTTTGTCCGCGGCTAAGGCTGGAGTTATTAGAAACGTGGCCACAATAGTCAGGGTAAAAAGCACTAAGAATATTTTCTTCATTTTCATTGGGGTACCTCCATTTGTCGGGTTTATCACTTGGGATTACCTAAAGACATTTGCCGATTATTGAAACACACCTCCTTTCTCCAAATTTGCGCGTTCACCGGTTCAGAGGTTCACCGTTCGACGAATATTTCAAACAGTTGTGATGAGAAAACCCGAACGCGGATCACTCGAATCGTCCTTCCCTGAAGGCAGCAATATATTCCATGCAAT
>CAZDLP010000044.1:3790-7343 GCA_964506565.1 uncultured Planctomycetia bacterium | reverse complement strand
ACAGGAAAAAGTCCTTTATCCTGAGGCACAAGGTCCATAACCGTCCTTCTGTTATGAGTATCTCTTAGAGTCGTTATGTAGCCACATGGCTTATTAAGCAAGAGATAAAGGCGGGCCTTATCTCTTTTTAATGATATGGCCACACCATCTATTTCGATTTTATCTTTTTCAGTATCAACAGATACCCCGGGAGTCGAAAGGCAGGAACCATTCATAGCAACCTTGCCCTGCTTGATAAGATCATCTGCTTTACGTCGTGAAGCGATGCCTAATTGAGATAATAATTTATTTATGCGAATAATTGGTGACATAATTTATGGTATGATAATTTTAAATTCCGATATAGCAAAAACATCTGCTTGACCAGGGTCGCCTATTCAGGCTAGGTTTTCAATAGTCTCTCTTATACGAACGATCTTTTCTTTTAGAACGGATTCTTTCTGCCGTTCTTTCTCTATAATATCTTTAGGCGCTTTATCGATAAAAGAGGCATTGCCAAGCTTCTTAGCCAGGCTACTTAAGAATTTTTCTGATTCAGCAAGATTTTTACTAAGCCTTGCCTTCTCTACAACGATATCCACTTTCCCTTGTAGAGGAACGTATATCTGACAAAAATCGAGTATGCTTGATGCCGATGCCTTTGGCTGCTTAATATCTTCATCTATTGAAATATTATCAACGCCTGAGACTCTACCGGCATAAACCTTGATCTCTTCTATAAAACTCTTAAGAATGCTGTCTCTGCTGCTAACCAATACATCTATCTTTAATTTATTAGGTATATTCATCTCAGCACGGATATTCCTTATGGCCGCAATGATAGCGATAATCTTCTCCATACAATCACTCGCCTGCGTATCAATAAAGCGCTTATCTGTTTTTGGCCATGATGAAACCATGATAGAATCTTTGCAGCCAAGGCCCTGCCAAAGCTCCTCTGTTATAAAAGGCATTACAGGATGCAATAATTGCAAAGAAGCCTTTAGCACGGCATAAAGAATGACCTGCGTCTGCTTAGTCTTTATTGAAACCTTGGAAATCTCTACGTACCAGTCGCAATATTTATGCCATATAAAATCATAAGCCGCATTAGCTGCATCGTTAAATCTGTAGGACTCAAGGGACTTCGTTGCGTCCTCAATCGCTCTGTTAAATGACGTTAGCAACCATCGATCCACTAACGTAAGACTTTCGGTCTTAATATCATCTAAAGTACCTGTTATGCCGGGCTCTAAATTCATCATTAGGAATCTTGAGACATTCCAGAGCTTATTAGAAAAATTTCTGCCTGATTCGAATCTGTCCTTTGATAGAAATACATCCTGTCCAGCAGCTGTAATAGAGACTATGCTAAAGCGAAGTGCGTCTGTGCCATACTCCTTTATTATCTCTAACGGGTCTATTGTATTGCCGAGAGATTTTGACATCTTAGTGCCTGTCTTATCACGGACCGTTCCATGTATATATACATCCTTAAACGGAACCTCTTTACAAAATTCAAGGCCCGCCATTATCATTCGCGCAACCCAGAAAAATATGATCTCCTGTGCGGTAACAAGGCATGCTGTTGGATAAAAGTATTTAAACTCCTTTTCTTGCGTACTAAGATATCCATCTTTACTTTTACCCCTACCTTCACCTATGCTATCTGCTGTTAATTGAAACGGCCAACCAAAGGTTGAAAACGGCCAAAGCCAGGATGAAAACCACGTATCAAGGACATCCGGATCCTGGACTATATCAGTCGCACCACAATCCGGACATTTAGCAGGTTTTGTTTTTGATACAATTATTCCTTTTGATTCGTCATTATCATTACACGAGTGGCAATAGTAGACAGGCAAACGATGTCCCCACCATATCTGCCTGCTTATACACCAATCACGTATATTATACATCCAATCAAGATAAACCTTTCTCCATCTTTTCGGATAAAAATTTATCTCATTCTCCTCAACCGCTTTAATCGCGGGCTCTGCCATAGGTTTCATCTTAACAAACCATTGCTTTGAAAGATATGGCTCTACAATAGTATGACAGCGATAACAATGTCCTACGGCATGCTTATGCGGTTTAATCTTTTTAATCAGATTCTTCTCACCTAAAACCCCAAGAAGCGCTTCACGCGCCTCGAATCTATCCATCCCCTCAAACTCACCTGCATTTTCATTTAGCGTACCATCGGGATGCATTATGTTAATCTCTTCAAGCGCGTGTTTTTTGCCCATCTGAAAATCATTTGGGTCGTGCGCAGGGGTAACTTTTACAGCGCCAGTTCCAAACTCAGGATCAACCAGGATATCCGCTATTACTTCTAATTCACGATTTATAATAGGTAAAACTACTACACCGCCTATTAAATGTTTATATCTTTTATCTTTAGGGTTTACGGCAATAGCTGTATCCCCAAGCATGGTTTCAGGCCTTGTAGTCGCGACAACGATATGGTCATTGGAATCTTTGATAGGATATTTTATATAATACAGATGGCCATCGACATCTCTATGCTCAGCTTCTTCATCGGAAAGCGCTGTTTGGCACCTCGGACACCAATTAATTATATAATTACCCCTGTAAATAAGTCCTTTTTTATAAAGACGGATAAAGACCTCGATCACCGCATCTGATAAGCCTTCATCCATGGTAAATCGTTCTCTGTTCCAATCACATGACGCACCGATAAACTTGAGCTGCTTTATAATCGTTCCGCCATATTCTTTCTGCCATTTCCAAACCTCTTTTATAAAACCTTCTCGCCCCAGATCATGGCGCCTTTTACCTTCTTTTAAGAGTTTTCTCTCTACTACGTTCTGGGTAGCGATACCCGCGTGATCAGTGCCCGGCATCCACAATGCTTCACACCCTTGCATTCGCTTATACCTGATAAGAATATCCTGTATCGTATTATTAAGCGCATGCCCCATATGCAGTATGCCTGTTATGTTAGGCGGAGGAATTACTATAGAATAAGGCTCTTTCTCAAGGGCTACCTTAGCACTGAACAAACCCTTCTCCTGCCAGAGTTTGTAGATATTATCCTCTACCTTCCTTGCGTCATATATTTTTTCTAGATCCTTCATCAGCCCTTCAATAGTTTATATTCTACGCTATCCTCTAAAGCCTGCCAGCCGGCCTCAATAATATTCTCCGATACACCTATTGTCCACCAGGATTTTTCGCTATCCTGCGATTGGATAAGAACGCGCACTTTTGCCGCTGTGCCGGCCTTCTCATCAAGCACCCTCACCTTAAAATCAGAAAGATGCATATCCGCAAGCTTTGGATAAAAACCAATAAGCGATTCTCTTAACGCGCCATCTAGCGCATCAATAGGGCCCTCTCCTTCACATACGGTATGCTTTACCTTATCCTTGACCTTTATCTTAATCCTTGCCTCAGAATAAAGCGAGCCATCCTCATCCTTTTCATTAATAACTCGAAAACCCTCAAGCTCAAAAAACTTCTTTCGTTTCTTCATATGTCTGTTTAAGAGAAGCTCGAAAGAGGCATCAGCTGCCTCAAAATGGTACCCCTGATATTCCATATCCTGCAA
>CAZDLP010000044.1:2350-3690 GCA_964506565.1 uncultured Planctomycetia bacterium | reverse complement strand
CTTCTTTATCTTGATAAAAAACTCCATATCCTTAGGATTAGAACCTGGCCATCCGCCCTCAATATAGTCGACGCCTAAATCATCAAGCTTCTTTGCGATCCTTAATTTATCATTAACGGTCAAGGATATGCCTTCTGCCTGGGTGCCATCTCTTAACGTCGTATCATATAATATTATTTTGCGCATCTTAACCTGCCTTCTTTTCAATGCGTTATGCAACAACGCATTCAGCTAATATCAATTAGTCTTTCCCAATTTAAACTCCTTATGGATCGCGCGAACAGCTTTTGTTGCGCTCTTCTTATTGATCGTACAACTAATCTTGATCTCACTTGTAGATATCATATCAATGTTAATTTTATTGCGCGCCAACGCTCCAAACATTCTTGATGCTATACCGGAATGGCTGCGCATGCCAATACCTACTATAGATAGTTTAGCTATATTATCGTTACACACTATCTCACCGGAACCTATGCCCTGCCTGACCTGTTCCGTTATCTTGAGAGTCTTTTTGAGATCCCTGCTCATCACCGTAAAAGAAACATCTGTATAACCTGTACGGCTGACATTTTGTATAATCATATCTATATTAATGTTTGCGTCCGCTATTTTCTTAAATATCTTCGCGGCGATTCCGGGCCTATCAGGAACATCGCAAATAGTAATCTTTGCCTCATTCTTGTTTAGCGCTACTCCTCTTACAACTATATCTTCCATTGATTTTACCTCCTTAGATATAATAGTACCATTCTTGTCTGAAAAACTGGATCGTATATGTATAGGAACATTAAACTTCTTCGCGACCTCTATTGAGCGAGGCTGTAGCACCTGTGCTCCAGCGGAAGCAAGCTCAAGCATCTCCTCGTAACTTATTGATGAAATTTTTCTTGCGTCCGCAACTATGCGTGGATCAGCGGTATAAACACCTTCCACATCAGTACACATTTCACATGTCGATGCCCTTAAAGCTTTTGCAAGGGCAACCGCAGTAAGATTAGAACCACCACGGCCTAAAGTTGTTATATCATCTGATATAGTTATCCCCTGGAACCCCGCGACTATAACAATCTTCCCCTTCTTAAGCTCGGAATCTATTCTTTTACTGTTTATATCAAGTATCTTGGCTTTTGTATGTGAAGCATCTGTAATGATACCAACCTGCGCACCTGTAAAAGATATCGCCTCAAGCCCAAGCTTGTGTAATGCCATAGCTAAAAGTGCTATGGACATCTGCTCACCAGTTGACATAAGCATATCCATCTCTCTTTCAGACGGTGAATCAGTAATCTCCTGAGCAAGGCTTATCAGGTTATCTGTAGTGTCACCTAATGCTGAGA
>CAZDLP010000044.1:0-2250 GCA_964506565.1 uncultured Planctomycetia bacterium | reverse complement strand
CGTGCATGTGTACGTATCGCGATCGGTGTAGCATGGTCAGGAAGAACAATTACGCGAAATCCTTTTCTATCTCTAAACTCGTTGAGAATCGTACCGACTACAAGTTTATCAAAATTCTCTACCGCTAATATCTTTTGCCTAAGATCTCCATTGTGGCCTGCTTCATCAGGCGCTTCTACATGAACAAAGACAAAATCTTTTTTCTTTAAGACATCAAGCGCGTATCGTGCCTTGGCAAGATAATCTGTATCATAATAACCTGTAGCTCCCGGCACATCTATAGGCTCTAATCCGATTATCTTTCCTATGCCCTTTATGAGATCAACCGCTGAAATAATAGAACCCGTAAGATTAAATTTATCCTTAAAAAGTGGCATATCAGGCTTTACGCCCTGGCCCCATAACCATATCATATTCGCGGGATTTTCACCGAGATCTATACGAACCTTATTTATATCCAATTTTTTCAACACCTCTTGCGATTTCAACATAAGATCCGTTAAAAACCCGCTAGCCTGGCCACGTGGCAGATATCGCGCTATCAGCTTATCGAGTATATCATGAGGCGGGGTACATGCGGTCTTTACAAGCTCATCCTTGTTTAACTTAGCTTTATCACAATCAATGACAGCAAGATGCCTATAGCCGATACCTGGATAAAATCTTATCACCAGAGAACCTAACTTCTTATCAATAGCGCTAATTACCTGATGCGCCTCTTTACTAGTTATATGGCCTGCGGAATAATCAACCATCTTTTCCTGTGCTATAGTAACTGTGTTGCATCTAAAGGCAACTTCATTCTCTTTTATCTCTATACCCATATTTGCCGCCTCTAACGGGCCTCGTCCACTATAGTATTTTCTTGGATCATATCCTAAGAGCGCCATATTAGCAACATCACTTGCCGGCTGCAGGCTTTCCGGCACTGTAACAGCAGAGCCTACTCTGCCCTCATTAGCAATAGATGTCATATTAGGTATTCGTGAAGATTCAAGAACAGTACGGTCACCTAACTCTTTTAACGGTCTTCCACTCATCCCATCACCGACTAACATTACATATTTCATTAGCATGCTCCAGATTTATATCGTGTTTATAGCTCTATGGCATCCATAACCGCTTCAAGCTTTGCCTTAACAGTTATCGGCTCCTTAACACTCTTTATCGCTCTATCAGGATCCTTCAAGCCGTGTCCGGTCAATATACAGACTATACGAATATTTCGGTGTCCTCCCTCCAGCCTTCGGTGCTCAAGAAAATAACATTGCTCATTTAGTTTTATAAGGCCGGCGACTGACGCGGCAGATGCAGGCTCTACAAAGACGCCCTCCCTATCAGCCAAAAGCTGATACGCCTTAAGTATCTCGTTGTCTGTTACCATGTCAATGAGCCCGCCTGATTCATCGCGAGCCGCTTCTGCCTGTTTCCATGACGCGGGATTACCTATCCTTATAGCTGTCGCTATAGTCTCGGGATTTTTAATAGGGCTACCGTAAACTATAGGGGCAGAACCGGCTGCCTGAAAACCGCACATCATGGGAAGTTTTTTCAATTTACCCTTATCCTTGTATTCCTTGTACCCCTTCCAATACGCTGTAATATTGCCCGCGTTGCCAACAGGCATACATTGAAAATCCGGCGCGTCGTCAAGTTCGTCACATATCTCAAACGAACCTGTCTTCTGGCCTTCAATCCTGAAAGGATTTAAAGAATTTACCAGAGTAATAGGATTGTTATCTGTAATATTTTTTACAAGATCTAACGCATCGTCAAAATTTCCATCTATGGCTATAACCTGCGCGCCATGAATAAGTGCCTGAGCAAGCTTTCCAAGCGCTATAGCACCTTTTGGTATTAGAACAATACATTTTATGCCTGAACGTGCGGCAAAAGCAGCTGCTGAGGCTGATGTATTACCGGTAGAAGCGCACATAACCGCTTTAGACCCGGCTTCTACAGCTTTTGAGACCGCCATTGTCATGCCGCGATCTTTAAACGAGCCTGTAGGATTTAAGCCTTCGTATTTTAAAAAAACCTCAAAGCCTTGACCAAGCATGCTGCTTAAGCTCTCTGACGGTATAAGTGGTGTGTTGCCTTCCAATAGAGTGACAATCGGCGTCTCATCTGTTACCGGGAGATATTCCCTATATTTATCTATAATACCGTTATACATCATCTTAGATCCTCTTCTAATCTTATAACAACTGATTTTCTTTTAATAACACTCAATGAATCTATTTTTTTAAG
>CAZDLP010000043.1:0-7416 GCA_964506565.1 uncultured Planctomycetia bacterium | reverse complement strand
TGTAAGGACAAATCTCTTTACACAGGAATAACCACTGATATAGCTCGCCGGGTCTCCGAACACAACAAGGGCAAGGGCGGAGCTTGCACCAGAGTGCGCAGGCCGGTTAAGCTGTTATATCAGGAGCAATATCTTACTCGCTCTGAAGCACTTAAACGTGAATACCAAATAAAGCAGTGTACGCGTGCAGAGAAACTGGCGCTTATCAAACTCAAGATACTTAACAAAAAAACCTAAGTTACCTCCCCTTAGCTGATAAAACAAGCAAAATCCCCTATTAGCAGGTACCCTATTCTAACATTTCATATTTTTCTTGACAAACATGATATAAACCATATATAATAGTTAAAATAAGTTAATATAGGTTAATATAAGTAACTGGAGGCACAATGAAGACCACAATCCTTACTACCAAGGAAGTCGCTGAGTACCTAAAGCTCAATGAAAAAACAGTTCTTAAGATGGCGCAAAACAAAGAGATCCCTGCTGTAAAAGTGGCAAACCAGTGGCGTTTTTATCTATCCGCTATAGATGAGTATCTGCAAGATAAGATTACAAGGAATACTTCCCATGATTTTGAGAGAATAGTTACCACAGGTAACACTATTATGCCGTTATCACGCTTAATCGACGCTTTACATATTAATCTGGATCTAAAGGCAAAAGATAGAAACAGCGTGCTCCGGGAATTGGCTGATATCTCTTACGGCGCAGGTATTACTGTTTCAGCGGAGAATTTATTGATCCAGCTGATAAAGAGAGAGAGCATGCTTAGCACCGCTGTTGGAGGAGGTGTCGCTATCCCCCACTCGCGTAATCCCAATGATGAATTATTTAATAACCCGGGTGTGATAATAGGTATTAGTAAAGAAGGGGTAGAATTTTCCGCTCCTGACAGAGAAAAGGTACATCTATTATTTTTGGTATGTGCCCCTGATGTGGTTTTGCATCTAAAGCTTCTCTCTAAGGTCGCGGCACTGTTGAATACAAGAGGCACTTACGAGTCTTTTCTCGGTGCGAATACGCCTGACGATGTAATAAAGATCTTACTAAAGCATGAACGTCTGGATTTGGTAACGCGATAATTCGTGGAATAGTAAAAGAGTATGCAGGAGAGGCTATAACAATGGCTTAAAAACCTGCTGTATAAGGAGGCTTAAAAGATGGAGATATACGAATATATGAGTAAAGACAAGATTATGTTGGATATGATATCTAGTACAAAGGAGGAGGCTATAAAGGAACTTGCAGAATGTTTAAAAACTAGTAAAGAGATTAGTGATTTTAATACGTTTCTATCTGATGTTTTTGTCAGAGAGTCGGTTCAGACAACAGGTATTGGTCACGAGGTGGCGATACCTCACGCCAGAACCGATACGGTCAATGATTTCATTATAGCCTTTGGCAGGTCAAAAGACGGGGTAGATTTTGACTCCCCTGATGCCAAGCCTGTTAAATTGATCTTTTTAATGGGAACCCCAAATAAGAAAAACCTAAGCCAATATCTGAAGGCATTGGGGCATTTAAGCAGGATTTTAAATAAAGAAGATTTTAGGAATAAACTCCTGTCCGCGACATCTGCCGACGAGGTTATAAATGAATTCAGGCAAGTTGTATTATAAAGAGAAGACATTCATATGGATATATTAGTTTTTGTAGCTACCGCTATAATAGCGGGTTTTGTGGGCGGCAAAATTAGTAATAAGCTTAAATTACCGGGCGTTGTCGGCTATCTGATCATGGGTCTTTTTCTGGGCCCATCTTTTGCTAATCTCTTAAATCTGGAGATGCTCGAGAAACTAGGCTTTTTTAATGATATCGCTCTGTCCCTGGTAGCGTTTGTTATAGGTAGCGAGATACGTTTCGGTTCTTTACGGAAGCTTGGCAAGGGCATTGTTACAATAATATTTACTGAATCCTTCGGCGCCTTTATACTGGTGGGCCTTGGTGTATATCTTTTAACACATAAGATATATCTTGCCCTTATATTCGGTGCTATGGCACCGGCATCCGCACCGGCAGGTACCGCTGTAGTGTTACAGGAATGCAAGGCAAAAGGACCCCTTACAAACGCCCTTTACGCGGTAGTAGGCCTTGATGACGGCTTGGCCATAATGATATATGCTTTTGCCGCTGGTTTGGCAAAAGTATTCATAACTCATCAGCACATGTCCTTGGCAGGGATGGTTACGAAACCGCTTGTAGAGATAGGCGGAAGTATTATTTTAGGAGGGGTCATTGGTTATCTTCTTGGCTTTGTGCTGAGAAAAGTATATAATAAAAAAGAGATATTGGCAGTCTCAATCGGGTTCATCCTTTTGTGTGCCGGGCTGGCGAATTACTTTCATTTCTCATTAATATTAGCCAATTTGAGCCTTGGCATGGTCTTTGCCAATAGTTTTCTCTTGGCAAACAGAAGAACATACCAGAGCATAAATTCTATAACCTTACCGATCTTTATTATATTTTTTGTTATAGCAGGAGCGCATTTACAGATCAGCCTCTTGCCCGCTATGGGTGTATTAGGGCTGGTTTATATCATCTGTAGAACATGCGGCCTTATGGGTGGTGCGTATATAGGTGCTTCTATAGCCAAGTCGCCGACAGTTATAAGGAAGTATCTTGGTATGGGCATCTTATCTCAGGCTGGGGTAGCTATCGGTTTGGCAATCATGGTAACAAGGGAGTTCAGCGGATTAGGAAGCGTAGGAAAGGATTTATCAATAATGGTTATAAATACAATAGCCGCGACAACTATAATTTTTGAAATCTTAGGGCCTATCGCCACTAAATTCGCTATTACAAAATCCGGTGAAGCAGGTAAAGCTAAATAATATATTGGAGGAATAAAATGGAACTGATGTTTGTTGTTTTAAATAAAGAAGAATACTTAGATACAGTATTAGCTGCATTAGCGGAATTGGAAGTTCACGACGCTGTTATACAGGACGGTGAAAAGCTAGGCAGTTATTTAGCGCATGAAGTCCCTATATTCGCTGGGTTAAGACAGTTAATCGGAGAAAAAAGGACCTCGTGCAAGACAGTCCTGGCGCTTATAAAACATGAAGATTTTTTAAAGCAATTTAATAAATTATTACTAGAGGAAGATATAGATTTTACCAAGGATGATGTAGGTAGTATCGCTATCATGCCTGTTACAAAGGTTATAGGTTTTAAAGAGTAACTCTATTAAGCCTCACTATATTTTTAATTAACAAACTCCCCCATGATGCGCGTTTATCTATAAAGGCTATTCTGCCTTTTAATTTTACCATAACAATATATTCATATACACAAGAACCGTTCTTGGTAAGCAAGGGTGTTCTTATTGACTTGAGCCTGGTTTTTGGATATACTTATATTAAATGGCTTTTTACCAATTACTTGAACATACCGCGGATTTAGGCATACGGGTCTCAGAAAAAGACCTCGAATCTATTTTTATTAATTCCGCGAGGGCCATGTCTGACCTTATAGCGGATCTCAGTACTATAAAACCTGTCATCCCTGTTAAGATTAAGGTCCAGGCCCAGGATAGGGACGAGTTGTTAAAGAACTGGCTTTCTGAGCTGCTATATCATTTTCATGTAAAGGAGATGCTCTTTAGCAAGTTTGATATTGAGATATTTGACGACAAGGTGATCTCATCTATCGCGACAGGAGAGAAGGTTTGCGATACACGACATAGCTTTAAAAATGATATAAAGGCAGTTACCTTTCATGCCTTGAACATACATAGAACAGGTAATCAGCTTTCCACAGATATAGTCTTTGATGTATAGAATATATATATAAATAGGCACCATGACAAGTCCTTATACAGGTCCTTTAGAGAGAATAGATAATTACCATTGGCGCATACCGTCGCATTTCATGGATAGTATGCGTGTTGATGGCATGATATACGCCAATGACAAGCTCATTGACTCTATAAGGCACGACAACGCTTTGCAGCAGGTGGCAAATGTCGCCACGCTTCCTGGCATAGTAAAGTATTCCTTTGCCATGCCTGATATCCATTGGGGGTATGGTTTTTCAATAGGCGGTATGGCTGCTACAGATATTGAGCAAGGCGGTGTGATCTCACCCGGAGGAGTTGGCTACGATATAAATTGCGGTGTCAGGTTATTAAGAACCAATATCTTGGAAAAAGATATAACACCCAGGCTTAAAGAAATCGTTTATGGTTTGTATCACAATGTGCCTGCCGGCGTTGGCGCCAAAGGTGATATAAGGGTAAGCAAAAAAGAACAAGAAAAGATATTAACGCAAGGCGCCAAGTGGGCGCTTTCCAAAGGCCTTGCCACAGAGTCAGATATCGAGTATACCGAGGAGAACGGTGCCATGGAAGGCGCCAATCCCGATGCTGTCTCTGATAGGGCACATGAGCGAGGCAGAAAACAATCCGGAACATTAGGTTCAGGAAACCATTTTATAGAGATCCAGGCAGTAGATGAGATCTATGACGAAAACGCGGCAGATGTATTCGGTATCTTAAAGGATCAGGTTGTGGTTATGATCCATTCAGGTTCGAGGGGGCTTGGCTATCAGATATGCGATGACTACGCGAAAAAAATGGTTCACACCCTTTTAAAATATGATATAAACGTTCCTGATAGGCAGCTTGCCTGTGTTCCTTTTAATTCTGATGAAGGCAGGCTCTATTTCGGTGCTATGAAATGCGCCGCGAACTACGCGTGGAATAACAGACAATGCCTTATGCACCTGGTAAGGCAGACATTTGAGAATGTATTTGAGCAGAGCTCGCAGGCCCTTGGCATATCGCTTATATATGATCTTGCGCATAACATAGCCAAGCTTGAAGAGCATATCGTAGATGGCAGTAAAAAGTCTTTATGCGTTCATCGAAAAGGAGCAACACGGGCATTTGGGCCGGGAAATACCGCTTTGCCTCAAAGATATCAGCAGATAGGACAGCCTGTTATTATACCCGGTGACATGGGGACAGGATCATATCTTCTTCTTGGCACGCAGACTGCCATGGATGAGACATTCGGCACAACCTGTCACGGAGCAGGAAGGCGCCTGTCTCGAAAAGCGGCATCACGTGACTATACGCCTGCACAGGTTAAGAAAGAACTTGATAAAAAAGGCATTGTCCTGATGGCAGCAGGGAAATCTACCATTACAGAAGAGGCCCCCGGGGCTTATAAAGATATAGATGATGTAGTTGACGCGGTCAATGGCGCGGGTATATCAAAGAAGGTTTGTAGATTCAGGCCATTAGGTGTATTAAAAGGATAAACACAATCTCCACAAAGGGAAAAGGTGAATAATATGCTGGATATTAGATTTATAAGAGAGAATCCTGATAAGGTAAAACAAGCCCTAAAGAACAAAAATTCAAAGCTTGATATTGATGAGCTTCTTAATCTGGATATTGAGCGAAGGAAGCTACTTGTTAAGGCAGACATGCTAAAGAATACGCGTAATATAGAGTCAAATGAGATAGCAATGCTTAAGAAGCAAGGGAAAGACGCCACTACGAAGATGAATGAAATGAAGGCAGTATCCCAGAAAATCAAGGAAATAGATATAAAAGTGGGGGATATTAATAGAAAAATCAGTGATATAGCACTACTTGTCCCAAATATACCACATTCAAGCATACCTATCGGCCCTGACGCGACATCAAATGAGATAGTAAAGGAGTGGGGCAAACTGCCGAATTTTAGCTTTAACCCCTTGAATCACATAGAGATAGGTGAAAAACTAGGCATTATGGATTTTCTTACAGCTACCAAACTGTCCGGCTCTGGTTTTCCCTTTTTTATGGGTGATGGCGCTAAAATGGTAAGGGCGCTTATAAATTTTATGATAGAACTCCATGTTAAAAAGCATGGCTATAAAGAAGTATGGCCCCCGGTATTAGTAAACAACAAGAGTATGACTACTACCGGCCAATTGCCTAAGTTTGAAGAGGATATGTACAAGTTAAAGGATGATGACCTATACCTTATCCCTACAGCAGAGGTCCCTGTAACCAATATACACCGAGATGACACCTTTGATGAAGAGGATCTGCCCATATATTATACTGCTTATACCCCGTGCTTTAGAAGAGAGGCAGGCTCATATGGCAAGGACACAAAGGGCCTCTCAAGGGTTCACCAGTTTGACAAGGTAGAGATGGTCAAGTTTGTAAGGCCCGAGACTTCATACGACGAGCTTGAGTCATTACTTGCTAATGCTGAGGAGGTATTACAGCTTCTTAAACTTCCTTACAGGGTGCAGGTTCTCTCAACAGGTGATATTAGTTTTGCCGCGAGTAAATGTTATGACATAGAGTTATGGGCAGCCGGAAGCGCTACCTGGCTTGAGGTCTCAAGCTGTTCCAATTTTGAGGATTTTCAGGCACGCCGTGGCAACATAAAATTTAAAAGCAAAGAGACAGGAAAACTCTCATATGTTCATACCTTAAATGGTTCAGGGGTGGCATTTGCCAGGCTCATTATCGCGATAGTTGAGAACTACCAGACAAAAGAAGGCTTTGTAGAGATCCCTAAGGCATTACAGCCCTACATGGGCGGGGAAAAGATAATAAAGCCGGTTTCAAAATAATTACGATATTTTTTTATGTTTAAACGAATCTTAAAGCTACTCCTAGGTATCCTTATAACGCCTGTCTGCATAGGTGTCTCTGTCGCACTTTACGAGCAGTTAAGCCGGATAAAGGTTATATCCTATTACCACCAAAAATACTTTGCGATAGGCATAATAGCCTATCTTGTTGTCCATGCCCTGATATTTAAACCATCATACTTGTATATATTTAGTCACGAGTTCATGCATGCTATTGCTACATGGATATCAGGTGGTAGGGTTACGGCGTTTAAGGTCTCTTCCAAGGGTGGTAGCGTAGCGGTTACAAAGAGCAATCTCTTTATAGCGCTTGCGCCTTATTTCTTTCCATTTTATACTATTGTAGCAACCATTATATTCTTCGCGGCGAAGCTCTTTCTTAAAAGCAATATAGATTACAACCCATTCTTATTTGCCATAGGTTTTACACTGGCTTTCCATATTATTTTAACAGTGGATTTTCTAAAGATAAGGCAGACCGATCTCATGCATGCCGGGTATTTTTTCTCAATATGCCTTATATATATAGTAAATCTCATGGTCATAGGGCTGATTTTCAGCCTGCTTTTTGCAGGTACTACGTTCACAGGGTTCTTAACAGATGCCTATATCAAGTCAAAAGATATATATGTCGGCATCTTAAACCAGCTGTTCCTTTAACAAAGTACTATCATTGACAACAGTCTTCTCTAATGGTATATTATATCATTAGAAATCAAGCGGAGGAGTGGCAGAGTCTGGTTGATCGCGGCGGTCTTGAAAACCGTTGTGGGGAAACTCACCGTGGGTTCGAATCCTACCTCCTCCGCCATT
>CAZDLP010000042.1:0-7773 GCA_964506565.1 uncultured Planctomycetia bacterium | reverse complement strand
TAGGAGGTGAATTATACAGTGCCAAAGATAAATATCAAAGACAATGAGCCGCTGGAGAGGGCTTTACGCAGGTTTAAGAAGAAGATCGAGCGTGAAGGCACCTTAAGGCAGGTCAAGGCTCGTAAGCACTACGAAAAACCGAGTGTTAAAAAAAGACGCAAGATAAGGGAAGCAAGAAAGAAGAAGAAAAGGTTTTGATCCGGCAAATTGCTAACAAAGTAAGGGCTATTGTGTCAGTATCTATTATAATGCTGACATGTATAGCCCTTTTTGTTTCTAACGCGTACTCGCAAGAGGGGTCAAGCCTGCTTTATGAAGGCGCCTTAAAATATCAATTAGATAACGGACTTACTGTAATATTGAAGCAGGACTATCGTACGCCTACTTTTTCCGCGGCGCTATATGTTCGTACGGGTTCCGCTACTGAGGGAGAGTATTCCGGGTCAGGCATAACACATTTTATAGAGCATATGATCTTTAAGGGTACAGCCACTCGTAATGCCCAGCAATTTGAAAAGCAAGTCAAGTCATTCGGCGCTGATACGGGTGCTTATACTACATTTGATTATACAGCGTTTACTATGCAAGGGCCGCGGGATAATATAGCGCCACTTTTAGAGATATTCTACGATATGGTATCAAGCCCTGAGTTTGATGAAAAAGAGATCGATAAGGAAAAGAACGTTGTAAAAAGAGAGATGCGGATGGCGCAGGATAATCCTCAGAAATATCTCTCCAGACAGTTATGGCAGTCCGCGTATATCACCCACCCTTACAGAAATCCGATTATAGGCCACGAAGGCATATTTGATAAGCTTAAGAAAGAAGATCTCAAGTCATATTACGAAAAGTTTTATATACCGGATAATATGATACTGGTTGTAGTCGGCGATATAAGCATCGGCAAAATAAAGCAAGAGATAGAGGCAACCTTCGCAAGCCTCCCGCGCCGCAGTTTTACTGATCTGCCCGTCTTTAAGGAGCCTATTCAACTCGCTCCTCGCCAAGCAAGGATAAAATATTCTACACCAAAGTCTTCTATGCTTCTGGGCTTCCATTCTGTCAGTATGTCAGATCATGACCTCTATGCCCTCGATACGCTCGCTATTATACTCGGTGGAGGTAAATCATCCCTGTTTTATCAGGATCTTCATAACAGGCAGAATCTTGTCTATACTATTAACGCTTATAACTATACGCCATTTGACAAAGGCCTGTTTATTGTCGGTGCTGCTTTTGAGCCAGGCAGAGAAGACAAGGTTGCAAAAGAGATTTTTAAAATAATAGAAAGCGTCAAGCAGTCTTCACCAAAGAAAAAGGAGATTGATAAAGCTAAGAACCAGGTAATAAGTTCTTATGTATTCAGCAAGCAGACACAGGAGTCACAGGCAGGTGATTTAGGTACTAGCCAGCTTCTTACGGGAGGCATGGATTTTTCAACTCATTACGTTGATGGCATCCGTTCTGTTACCTCTAATGACATAAGTTACGTAGCTGAAAAATATCTTAACAAAGAAAACATGACAAAGGTTCTGCTCGTGCCTGATGAGGCTGATACAGAGAATATGAGCGCTCGTGTCGCGGTTCAGCCTAAGCGTGTTGTTGCAAAAAAGGTTTTAAGAAATGGCGTAAGATTGCTTATGTCTGAGGATAAGACCCTTCCACTGGTCTCCATACGAGTCTGCTTTCAAGGGGGGCTGCGCACAGAGGATAAAAATAATAACGGGATATCCAATATTATGGCGCAGATGCTGCTTAAGGGTACGCGTGGACGTAGCGAGGAAGAGCTTTTTTCCGCGATAGAATCGATAGGAGGCAACATATCAGCGTATAGCGGAAATAACAGCTTCGGCATATCCCTTGATATTATGAGCAATGATATTAAAAAAGGCATTGAGATTATAGCTGATATCCTGACCAGGCCCGCTTTTCCTAAAGGCAAATTGCGAATATTAAAGGAAGATGTTCTCGCCCAGATAGAGCTTATTGATTATGATATATTCGTCTCTACAAGGAAGCGTTTAAAGGAAGAGCTTTTTGCGTCATCCCCCTATGGAATGATTTCAGCTGGGAGCCTGCGGTCCGTTGAAAATATTACCCGAAGAGATATAATTAAATATTACAGAAGCTATTGCGTAGGATATAACGCCGTTATATCTATATGTGGTGATATTGACAGTAAGATGGTCTTCAGGTTAGCGAGTTCAAAATTTAAGGGCTTAAAGAGAAGGCGATCACCTGCTATTAAAAAGCTTAAACTTCTTCCGCTTGAAGGCCGGGAAGAGATAGAAAAGAGCATGGATAAACAACAGGCCGTGATAATGGCAGGCTTTCGCAGTGCGGGTGTTGTCAACCCCGACAGATATCCTTTACAGATACTCTCCTCTATATACTCAGGAAGCAGTGGCAGGCTCTATGAAAACATTAGAGATGAAAAAGGTATGGCATATACATTAGGTACATTTGGAATGACAGGTATGGGCGCGGGGAGCTTTATATTTTATGCCGCTATTGCGTTGGAGAATATAGAATATGTAACTAGCGAGATATTTTCCCAAATAGACGCGGTGAATAAAGGTGGTATTACCGAAGAAGAGTTAGACTCCGCTAAAAAGAGCCTGATAGCTAAATATCAGATCGGCCTTCAGTCAGCAGGGGCATTTGCTCTTAAGATAGCCCTGGATGAGCTTTATGGCCTAGGGCACAATCATTACCTGCTTTACCCTGAAACCATAGGAAAGATAAGCAAAGAAGCTGTTACGCAGATCTCGAATCAATATTTTAATCCTAATGCATGTGTAGTATCTACGACGGTTCCGGAGGTAAAAGCATAGGAAAAGGAAAAGGTAGAGGTAAAGGAAAAGCTGTATGATAAGAGAACCGATTGTCGCTGATAAGTTTTATCCCGCAGATAAGGTTTTATTGAAAGACCAGATAGAGTCTATGGTTGACAAGAAGGCTACTCCTAGGAAGGCATTGGGTGTTGTTTCGCCGCATGCCGGTTATTCTTTTTCAGGTAAAGTAGCTTGCGAGGTCTTTTCTAATGTCAAGCTAACTGATACAGTGATAATTCTGGGACCTAACCACACGGGCTTGGGTAAGGCGTTTGCCCTTTATCCTAAGGGTAGTTGGAATACCCCTTTTGGCAATGCTTATATTGACAGTGATTTTTCAGAGAGCTTATTAAGTAGATCCGAACTTATTCAGGAAGACGTTACTGCTCATTTGGCTGAGCACTCTCTCGAGGTTCAGGTTCCCGTGTTACAGCATTTTAAGCCGGATATAAAAATTGTTCCTATTACCATATCCGCTACAGAGCTTGCTCCCTGCCTGAAAGTGGCAGAGCAAATAGCAGCTACTATCACCGACTCAGGTAAAGATACGTTAATTGTGGCAAGCAGTGACATGACTCATTACGAATCTCAGCTTGAGGCTAAAAAGAAGGATAAACTCGCTATCGATGTTATTCTAAAACTTGACGAAGGCATGCTCTTTAAGAATGTAGAGGAATATAATATTACTATGTGTGGAGCTATCCCAACGATAGTTATGCTCTCGGCTATAAAGGTCCTTGGGGCAAATTCCGCTCGTTTGGTAAGATACCAGACAAGCGGTGATGTGACAGGAGATTATAGCGAGGTTGTAGGTTACGCGGGTATTATAATAGAATGAAGAAAAATATTAAGAAAAAAATAGCTTTAGTGCTTGGTGGAGGAGCCGCGAGAGGCATAGCGCATATAGGCGCGCTAAAGGTATTAAAGCGGCACAAGATACCTATTGATATGGTAGTAGGCACAAGCATAGGCTCCATCGTAGGCGCTGTCTACGCCCTTGGGATACCATTAAAAGATATCGAGGCGCTTGCTCTAAAGACGGGCTGGAAGGATCTTGCTGATTTTGCCTTGTCAAAAACAGGTTTTTTAGAAGGAAGAAATCTGGAAAGGATAGTCCTTGAGCTTATTCAAGGCAAGGGTTTTAATGACCTTAAAATACCGCTTGCGGTAGTAGCTACCGATATAGAAAATGGTGAAGAGGTTGTGATTACTTCCGGAGATCTGGCGAGGTCCATACGAGCGAGCTGTTCAATACCGGGTATTTTTATTCCGGCGCGAATAAATTCCAGGATGCTTGTAGATGGTGGCCTAAGGAGTACTGTTCCTTCAGAGGTAGCCAAGAGAATGGGCGCTGATTTTGTAATCGCCATAGACGTAGGTTATTGTGTGCGCAAGGGCAAGATATCTAATATATTTCAGGTGCTTTTTCAGTCGATACAGATAATAGGAAGCGAGCTTAGTAAGCATGAGAGAAAACCTTCAGACGTAGTAATAGAGGTTCCCCTTGGGGAAGATATAGATCAGATGGCGTTTGATAAAGCCGCGGAGATAATATCTATCGGTGAAAAGGCCACGGAGGCAGCTATGCCTGGGTTATTAGCTCAGATGAAGAAGTCCTGCATGCTATGATAATGATGTGAAAGAAGAGTTTCGTAGCAACCAGCGCAGAATATTGCTTATGGCTTGCCATAAGCAGTTTGACAGGCGAGTAACATTTTTCGCACAAAACCCATTAACATAAGGTATAATAAGACTATGGAAGAAAAAAAACTGGAAGATAACGGCAAAGAAAAGGCCGCGGAGATGGAAAAGGCCTTTAAGGACGCTGGAAAGGATTTTTCACTATTTATTACAAACCTTAGTATGCAGGCGCTTGTTTCGTTGGGTGAGATACCAAATCCCATTGATAATAAAAAACAAGAAGACCTTGGACAATCTGTCTATATTATAGATACTCTGGATATGATCAAGAAAAAGACAGAGAATAATCTAAGTGCTGATGAGGGGAAGCTCTTAGATGACATACTATACAGTCTGCGCATGAAATATCTCGAACTTTCAAAGAAAGAGAAGCCTTAATATGAGTATCGGTTTTTTAGTTATCCTGTCTATCCTCTTTATTGTAATTATAGCTATGATGGCTGTAATTATGATTCTGCTTTTAAAGCAAAAAAAAGATGTATTTTCAAAAGAGGGCTTAGGTCTTGTCTCAGATGTAGGGGCATTGAAGTCACTGGTAGCTACAGTTGAAAACAATCAAAAGCTTAATCAGCAGGTGGTCCAGGAGCTTAAGGACTCTGTAAATAATGACTCAAAGACAGGTGACGCTATACGCCGCAATCTTGATACTACCTTGCGCGCGGTTGAAAGCATAAGACAACAACATGGTGAAAGCCAGAAGAGAGAGGCGGAGAATTTTCAATCTTTAAAGCGTCTCGAAAGCGTAATAGCAGGCTCCAAGCAGAAGGGCATTGCGGGTGAAAATATATTGCGCGAGGCCTTAAGCATCTTTCCACCCGAGATGATAGAGACGAATTTTAAGGTCAAGGGAAAAGAAGTAGAATTCGGGTTAGTGTTATCCGATAAGAAGGTCATGCCCATAGATTCTAAATGGCCCTCAACTGAATTGCTCGAATCTGTTACAAAAGAGGAGGACCCTATCAAGCTAGAACGCCTTATGCATAGGGTGCAGAAAGAGGTCTTAAAAAGAGTATCTGAGATAAGCCAATATCTCGACCCAAATACAACAACGCCGTGGGCCATAGGGGCTATACCTGATTCTATGTACTCTCTTTGCAGGGACGCTCATCATAGCGCGTATTCAAAGAATGTAATACTTGTATCTTATAGTATGCTCTTGCCATACCTTCTGATGTTTTTTAGCCTTCACCTGCAGTACTCCTCATCTATAGATATGGAAAACCTTACTCATTATCTTATCGATATAAAAAGAAATACAGAGCAGATGGGTGAGATACTTGAGAACAGAGTAGAGAGGGCGCGTGCACTGCTTTCAAGCGCCTCAGATGAATACCGCCAGATATTAGGCTCACTCAAAGGTTCGCTATCATCGATAGAGACGCAACAGGTGATGCCTAAAGAACCCACCACAAAATAATACCTACTAATCCCCTTTAAATGTTTGACAAGGCGCTAGCTTTATGATAAACTCTTATAAATACCTTTTTAATAAAAATTAAAAAGTATAAAATAATTGGGGGTCAATATGTTATCTTCCAGATCAGTTGTCGTAACAAAAAAAGCTATATCGCTTTCCATTACTATTCTATTTACTATTAATTCTCTATCATTTGCTCAAATGCCATCAAAAAATGCTTTACGTGAGAGATCGACAGCCTTGTCCAGTTCGGCAGATATAGTAGATTCACTTAAGCACGTAGACATATCCAGCTTGACTGCCCAAGAGATTAGAGAGCGCATACCTGCATATGAGTTACTAATGAAGAAGGCAGATCGAGAGTATTTTGATGCTGTAAAAGAATTATTTGATGTTAGCGGCATTACTTCTTTTGCCAAATCTTCCTTATCAGGTATTCCAGTTGAGGTAAAGGTTGAGAAGGTGCCTGTAATGTTTAAATCCCTTAAGATGACACCGCAGGAAGAAGAAGCGATGCTTCTTATATATGAGACCGGATTATATACTCCCTATGCATATGGCAGGTGCTCAGTCGCGTTGAGATTATTATTATTGGCAGGTATGCATGAAGATCCATTGGTCCCATATAAGAAGGCTGTAGTTACTTTCTTAAAAGATAAAATGGACAGTTTCGATAAGAGTTATAATGGAGAAGATAAGTTATTCCTGGCATTTGGGTTAGCTGTTCTTGGGAGCAATTATAAAGAGATTGTGCCTGATTATAAGGATAATATCCGCTCTACCCTGAAAACCTACCGCAAAAGTGAGAACATCTATTATAATATGCTGTCAAATACAGGCTTGGCGATACTTGATGGGAATCTGACAGCTGATTACATTGCAGACATACTCCCAAAACTGGACAATGCCCTTAAAAAAGATGATCAAGATGGTAAATTATTATCAGCAGTAATAGTCGCGGCCCTTGGCAGTGTAGATGAAGTTATATTAAAGACACGCAGGAGAGATCTTCTTCGAGTATTTAAGCATGTTCAATACAATAGTTCTAAACACGACCATCTATTGTCTGTAATAGGCTTGGCAGCTCAAAGTAATAAAGATTCCGTATCATTATTTATAAAAGACAGTATCGCTAATTACGATATCGATAGTGAAAGCCAGGGCAATTCCGATTATAACCTTTTGCTATTACTGACAGGTAATAGTAAAGACGATAAGCTGCTATTAGCTCTTGGGCTTGCGGTTCTTGGAAAGAATAATAAGAAGATATTGGCTGAGTATCAGGATATGATCCGCTCTATTCTGAAATCTTACCGAACCAGTAAGAATACGCATTATAAGATATTCTCAAATATAGGCTTAGGAATACTTGATGGAAATCTGACATCTGATTATATCGCAGGCATACTTTTGGAACTGAAAGATGATCTTGAAAATGGTGACGCAGATAGTAAATTATTATCAGCAGTATCAATAGCGATACTTAGCAGGATAGAAGGTGTCATACATAGCAAATATAGGGGTCGTATTTTGTCGATATTAAAGGCTGCTTTGACAAGTACCGGTAATTATTCCTATTTCAGCACTAGGCCTGATAATGGCAACCATGCAAATCAGGGGTATACGTATTTGTTATCAGTAATAGGGCTGACAGCCTTAAGCGAAGAAGTAGAATCTCTGTACAGAATTACAATAGAATATCCTGGAACCCAAAAGACAGATACTATTTTTGGCAAAGACGCATATGAACTTGTGTATAGCCTGACCCAAACAATTCCTAAGGAATTAGGCATATCATTTACTGCTTTATCAGATAAAAAT
>CAZDLP010000041.1:0-8045 GCA_964506565.1 uncultured Planctomycetia bacterium | reverse complement strand
TTCTGGTAATTAAGCCTGCTCTTTTGGGTAACATAGCTATTGCCGTTACCCTGTTCATAGCCGCCATCTTATCAAGCGGTATAATCATATTTATTTACCGTATTTTTAATAAAGAGACCGCTTGACATAACAGGGTTTCTATTGTATTCTATTTCTTCAATCGCAGTCAAAAAAAAGGGGGAGTAATGCCGTACGATAATAGTTTGGATGAACAGCTGTTCGCGAAATCACAGGATACTGATAGCGGGCGCCTTACAGTAAGTATATATTCTTACAATAGCGGGCAAAAAAAGATACAGATTTCACGCGAGACAAAAGACAAGCAGGATAACCTGAAGTTTGCTAAGTTAGGCCGCGTATCGAAGGACGAGATGGAATCATTGATGCCGATACTTACCGAAGCGCTCTCAAATATGAACTAAATCACCTTAAAAGGTGCATAGATTAACGGGTAATCTTTCATGGCAAAGAACAGTATGTATCTCTATGGTAAGAATTCAGTGTGTGAGCGCCTTATCACTAATCCTGAAAGCATAAAAACAATTTATCTACAGGATACTTTTAACGCATCGCACATTGTAAACCTTATACGCAGCAAAGATGTATCTACTAGGAAGATGCGCGAAAAAGATCTTTATAAGATAAAGCGCGCCGATAGGCTTCAGGGCATTATCGCTGAGGTTGTAAGGTTTAAATATACTGAGTTTGATACCTTGACCTCGCCAAACAACAGCAGCAGGCCTACCCTGATATTTCTAGACGATATAAAAGATCCACATAATCTTGGCTCTATTATAAGGATCGCCGCTTGTACCGGGGGATTCGCGGTCATCATACCAAGGCATTCAAGCTGCGAGGTAAATGATACTGTCATGCATGTTGCCTCCGGTGGCGAAAACTATACCCCTGTTGCGATGGTAAGCAATACATTAAACGCTCTTTCAAATGCCAAGCAACAAGGCTATTGGATCGCGGGTACGGTAGTAGACGACGGTGACAGCATACAAACCACGAGCCTACCTTTTCCTTTGGCACTTGTACTCGGTTCTGAAGGCAGTGGTATTAAACCCGCTATACAAAAGCACCTCGATTTAAGCATAACCCTCGACATGAAAGGCGCCAAGCTTTCGCTAAATGTCGCGATGGCCGCGGCCGTATTCTGTTACGAGATTAACAAGCAAAAACAATCTTCTAAATAAAAACCCTTTCTTAAGACTAACCAAATGCGAATAAAGAAAAAACATATAATAACAATAGTTCTATTACTATGCGTTGTTTTCCTTGCACGGATAGGCCTTATTCATTACGCCTCCTACAAGCAAGAGAGAGCCCGCTGGAACGCACTGTCTGATGAGGTCGCTGACCTAGTAAAGGATTTTAATGGCAGCCCGTCAGTCATTATCAAGGACTTAAAGAAATCATGGCTTATCTCTATCGCCCCGGAGGCAAAGATACCTTCAGCAAGCATAGTAAAGATACCTATAATGGCGGCATGTTTCTATGCGACAAAGGAAGGCAAGATAAAGCTTGATCAAAAGATACCACTGAAGCGGTCTGATAAGACCGGTGGCTCAGGAATCTTAAAGAATAAGCGTTCAGGCACAACCTTTACCGTTACCCAGCTCATAGACCTTATGATCACAATCAGCGACAACACAGCTAGTAACATGCTGATTAAGCTTTTGGGCTTTGATTACCTCAACACCTGTTTTAAGGAGTTTGGACTTACCGATACAAACCTCTCGCGCCTTATGATGGATATGCGCTCACGCGACAAAGGCATAGAGAATTATACCACTGCCAAAGACATGGCGAATATTCTTGAAAAGATATACAAGGGTAAGCTTATAGATAAAGAGATATCCCAGGAATGTCTTGAGATACTAAAGGAGCAGAGATCCAGAACCAGGATACCGCGGCGACTTCCTAAAGATACGGTAGTAGCACATAAGACAGGTCTTGAAAAAGGTACCTGTCATGATGTTGGTATTGTTTTTACGGATAACGGGGACTTTATTATTTGCGTAGTTATAAGCCATAAGAATAAGAGTGCGCGGAGCTCAAAAAAACTTATATCGAATATCGCGCGCCTAAGCTACGATTACTATATGGTGAACTAGTTTTTGTCTTGTAATCAGCAATAAAAAAGTGTAAAATAATTAAAATCATAGAGTTATAAAAAGGGGAGGGAAAGATGGTAAAAAAGATATTAATGTTTGTTATGGCGCTTACGCTTTGCGTGCCGGCTGCTTCGTTTGCCGCGAAAGATTATGCCGCGGAATTAAAGCAGGAGCAGGCAAAACTTATCAAGCTCACAAAGCAGCTAACAGTGCAGAAGAATAAGTTGAAAAAATTAGCAAGCGAGTACGAAGTCGCTGACATGGCGATGAGGCAGCGGCTTTTAAAAGACAAAGCAGATACCGATGAAAAAGAATATATCCGTACATCCAAGATAGAGCAGGAAAAATTAAGAAAAGAATATTATAAAAATAAGAAACCACTCACTGTTGAGAACAACAGGATTAAAGCTGAGTACCATGTGTGTAAGAAGGCTATAAAGAGATTGACAAAGCAGATAGACCGCCTGGCAAAAGACCCGGATAACGAGGAATACAAGGCAAAGATCAACGAGTTAAAGGCAGAGATTAGCGTATTGAAGGAGAAGCGCGACGATGCTGTCATGAAGATCCGAAAAGACGCTGACAGTGAGATCGCCGCTATAACTGATATGACTCAGAAGTCATCTACTAAGAATAAAATACTTTCCAAGGCAAAGGACAAAGAACTAGTTATACGCAAACAATATACCGTGGACAAGGATGTAGTCGCTGCCAAGATGGATGTCGCCAGAAAAGAATATAAGAATAACCTAAAGTTATGGCGCATGAAAAAAGCTGCAGAAAGAGATGAGCAGAAGGTAAAGGCGGCTAAAGAGCAGAGAAAAAAGATAGCGGCACAGCCTGTATCTGCTGATGGCAGTTCAGAGAAGACAGCGGTTACTAATTTTTGCCCGGCTAACTAAATTTAACCGGAAACCTGAAACCGAACACCGAATAAAGGGGGTACTGAAATGAAGCTTAATGTAAAAGCATTTGGACTTGCCTGTGGTATCGTTTGGGGACTTGGTATGCTATCGTTAGGGCTCATGAACACCTTTAGTGATTGGGGTGCCGGCGTTGAAGGCGCTATGGCAACCTTATACATAGGTTATACGCCTACGCTTTTAGGAAGCGTTATAGGTGGCCTTTGGGGCTTTGCGGATGCAGGCATAGGCGGCTTAGCGATCGCCTGGTTGTATAATAAGTTCGCGAAATAAGTATAAATATATAAAAATACAAAAAAAGGGCATGTCTTTATTCTTTATTGTAAAACAACGCAGTGAAGAATAGAGCCGTTCCCTTTTTTTTCTAATAATTTTGCAATTCTTATCTTGAAAAGCCCGCCTCCAAAGCGTACAATAACTATATATTATTTAAAAAAAAGGAGGCAACATGAAGATAACCTCAACAATGGAAAAGAAATATGAAGGGTTAAGCCCATTTGAGCTTAAGAATAAGCTCATTGATATGGCTACTGCTCACCACGAAAAGATGATGCTTAACGCAGGCCGCGGTAATCCAAACTGGGTCGCCACAACCCCAAGGCAGGGTTTCTTCCAATTGGGTCTATTTGCCGTTGAGGAATCAAAAAAAGTCTCTCATAAAGAGACACTCGGAGGCATACCTGTAAAGGATGGCATAAATAAGAGGTTCGAGGCATTCTTGAACGAGAACACCTCAAGCCCAGGCATAGATTTTCTGCGCAAAGCGTACTCATATGTAATAGATACCCTAAAAATAGATGCCGAGACATTTATAAGCGAGATGGTAGACGCGATTATCGCAGACCACTATCCGACCCCTGATAGGATGCTTACCTGCGCTGAAGAGATAGTGCATAAATATCTAGAGCAGGAGATGTGCGCGAACAATCCGCCCCAAGGTAAGTTCCTGTTATTTGCTACCGAAGGCGGTACAGCGGCGATGGATTATATCTTTTCAAGCCTTATGGAGAATAAGCTCCTGCACAAGGGCGACAAGATAGCCATCGGTACGCCAATATTTACGCCATATATAGAGATCCCACGCCTCAATGACTATGAGTTTGTGGAATTGAATATCGAGCAGGATGAAAACTCTGATTGGCAATATCCATCTTCCGAGATCGACAAGCTCCTAGACCCTAAGGTAAAGGCATTCTTTCTGGTAAACCCCTCAAATCCGACATCAGTAAGCATCCATAAGGAGACACTCGATAAGATAGCTGATATCGTTAAGACAAAGAGGAAAGACCTCATACTCCTTACAGACGATGTATACGGTACATTTGTAAACGGTTTCAGGTCCCTGGCAGCCGTAGCTCCTGAGAATACAATCCTTGTGTACTCTTTCTCAAAGTATTTCGGAGCCACAGGATGGCGCCTTGGCGTAATAGGCATACATGAAGATAATGTATTTGATAAAGCGATAGCTGCCCTACCTGAAAAAGATAGGACAGAACTACACAACCGCTACGCGAGTGTAGAGTTTGACCCTGATCATATGAAACTAATAGACAGAATGGTAGCAGACAGCCGCTCTGTAGCTCTTCATCATACAGCAGGTCTATCAACACCTCAGCAGGTTATAATGACCCTATTTGCGCTATCCTGCTTGATTGATAAGGATGGCACATATAAGAAGCACGCCCAAGAGGTCGTTACAAAGAGATTTACGACTCTATACGCTGCTCTTGGCATGACACCGCCGTCTAATGAGTTTGACGCTCATTACTATACAACTATAGACATTCCAACATTGGCAAAAGATACCTATGGTAAAGAATTCGCGGATTTTCTACTAAGCAGTTATGAACCGATAGACTTTGTTATGCGCCTTGCCGAGGAGAAATCGATCGTGCTAATGGATGGCGGCGGTTTTGACGCACCAAAGATGTCTATACGGGTCTCTCTGGCCAATCTCGATGATTCCGCATACGAGAAGATAGGCAAGGGCGTAAGAGAGCTACTCGATAAATATTACAAGCACTGGCAGCCACAGCAAAATCAGTCCTAAGCAAGGCTGCCAAGGTGGCCGCGTTAAAGGGCAAAAATAGAGAATCCTAAAAAGGAGAGGCTATGTTTGAAAATATTCTGGATATTTTAAAAAGCAATCCGCAGATAGTTGTCTTTCTTGCTATTGCTATCGGATATTTTATAGGTAGGTTAAAGATATTCGGTTTTAGTATGGGTTCAACAGCGGGCGTACTTATCGCCGCTCTTGTGCTTGGGCAGATGGATATTAATGTGCCGCCGCTTCTTAAGGCAGTAGGATTTGCCCTGTTTATATTTACCATAGGCTATAAGATAGGCCCGCAATTTTTCGGGGCGCTCAAGAAAGAGGGGCTAAACTATATCTGGATATCCCTGGTTGTGACGTTTACCGGCCTTGGAATAGCTATATTGCTTGGTAAAGTCTTTGGCTTTGACAGAGGCATAACAGCAGGCCTTTTAGGTGGAGCCCTTACGCAATCCTCTGTCATAGGAACAGCAGAGGGCGCTATAAAACACCTCGCGGTATCCGCGGCTGATAAAGCGACTCTGCAAAGCAATGTTGCTATCGCCTATGCCATAACCTATATATTCGGTACAGCCGGGCTAGTTATATTTTTCAAGCTCGTTCCGCGGCTTATGGGCATAGACCTAAAGAAGGAGGCGAAAAAATTAGAAGCGGAGATGTCTGGCAATGATAACGCCCCGGAATCTCCTGAGCTCTTTTCGTGGTATAAAAAACTTACCTTACGCGCGTATAAGATAAATAATGATAACATAGCAGGCAAATCTGTCATGTTTCTCGAATCGAGTTTTCCTGGACATGTCGCGGTAGAGAAGATTAAACGTGCCGACACGCTTGTTGAGGCAACACCTGATACGATTATCAACAAGGATGACGAAGTAGCGCTTATCGGTGATAGAGGTCAGTTCCTAAATGCCGTAGAGAGATTAGGCACTGAGGTAGACGATAAGAATGTCATAGATGTCGTAGGTGAAATACTCGATATATGCGTTCTTAATAAGCAGGCAGCGGGAAAGACATTAGGGGTATTGAGCAAGAGTTTCGGCCATGGCTGTTTCTTAAAGAAGATAACAAGACAAGGCCATGAGATACCGATTACAAAAAATACGATTATTGAAAAGTGCGATGTGCTCCAGGTTACAGGCGCACAAAAGGATGTTGAGAAGCTAGTCGGTCATCTCGGCTATCCTGAAAGAGCGACTACCACGACAGATCTTATTACAGTTGCCCTTGGCTGTGTTATAGGTACGCTTATAGGCCTTATCATTGTTCCGATAGCCGGTATTCCTATAACATTAGGCACAGGCGGCGGTATACTCGTCGCTGGGCTTTTGTGCGGATGGTTAAGGTCTATGCACCCAACATTCGGCCAGATACCAACAGGCGCGCAGTGGATATTCACTGATCTGGGATTAACGCTCTTTGTAGCTTGCATAGGACTTATGGCAGGGCCAAAGGCTGTTGAGGCGCTTCGGACAACAGGGATGTCTATATTCTTTGCCGGGGTAATACTCTCGCTCACGCCGCATATAATAGGTATTTTATTCGGCAGATATATATTGAAGGTCAATCCCGTACTTCTATTCGGTGCCCTGACAGGGGCAGGTACAGTAACAGCTGCCCTTAATGCCCTAAAGGAAGAGGCAGATAGCGCAATGCCCGCGCTAGGATACGCTATCCCATACGCGTTTGGCAATGTAATCCTTACTATATGGGGCACAGTAATTATAAATGTGATGTAACCTTATATGAGAAAAATAATAATAAATCAGGCAGGCGTCGATCTTAGTGTAAGATCCTTTGACAATCCAACATTACAAGCCATAGATAAGGCACTGCCTTTAACATCTGCTGTAATGGTATGGGGCGATGAGATATATTGTAATATCGATGTTGACGCCCCGGTCCAATCTCTTACAGCGGATCTAGCAATAGGCGACGTAGCCTATTGGCCCGAAGATCGGTGCCTTTGCCTTTTTTTTGGTAAGACTCCGTTGAGTGTTACTGAGCAGCCGGTTCCGGCGAGTAAGGTTATTGTTATCGGTCATGTGGATAATCTGAATCTGCCCGCTTTGCGCAGCGTAGGCGCCGGATCAACTGTTAGAATATGCTAAGCCTATGAAGCTACTCCCCAATAAACTATGCAGACAGAGGTACAGGGTGCAATTTAGTATTAGAAACTGGTTCCTAAAGAAATTGGGACTAACCAAGAAAAAGGAGGCAGGAGATGTTAAGATCAGGTAATCCGGCGTTAAGGGGCGATGCATTCACGCGCCAAGGCACGGATAGCTCAGCCGGGACAATGACGATTGCAGGCACAGCGAATAAGACTATTTTACTGCTTATAATAGCGTTTATAACAGCGAGCCTTGTATGGAGCCATCAACAGGCATCAGCCATGTTGCTATTTCCGTCATTGATTATCGGGCTTATTATCGCCATGGTCACAATATTTAAGAAAGAGTACTCGCCTATAACAGCGCCTCTTTACGCGGCTGTAGAAGGCGTTCTGCTGGGCACTATATCATCATACTTCAACGCGCAGTATCCTGGGATAGTCATTCAAGCGGTAGCACTTACCTTCGCGGTGCTTCTTTGCATGTTGGGTGCTTATAGATCAGGCCTGATAAAGGTCACAGAGAGGTTTAAATTGGGTGTTGTGGCCGCTACAGGTGGTATAATGGTAGTCTATCTTGTCAGCATGGTAATGAGTTTTTTCGGCGCGAATATAGGCTTTATCCATAGCAACGGCCTTCTTGGGATAGGTTTTAGTGTCTTTGTTATAATAATAGCGTCATTAAACCTTGTGCTGGATTTTGATCTCATAGAAAAAGGCGCTGATGTAGGTGCGCCAAAATATATGGAGTGGTATGGGGCATTCGCGTTAATAGTCACCCTTGTATGGCTCTATCTGGAGATACTGCGTTTATTAGCCAAGTTGCGCAGGTAAGC
>CAZDLP010000040.1:5846-8343 GCA_964506565.1 uncultured Planctomycetia bacterium | reverse complement strand
AAGTTTCTTACGATATGCGTTGTGCCAATATAATCGCTTCCGCGATCTCCTTCATCGGACGACGTGTATTCATCGCGAGCTTCTGTATCCTGCGAAAAGCATCGTCTTCCATATAACCTTGTGTCTTCATCAATATTCCTTTTGCCCGCTCCAATATCTTCCTGGAGGCGAGCTCTTCCTGTATAACCTTTGTCTTGACAAGAAGCTGAGAATTCTCAATAACTATCGCTGCCTGGTTAGCTACAGCGGTAAGCACCCCTATTTCAGATTTTGAAAAATTGTGCAGTTCTGATGTATAAAGGTTCAATACGCCTATTACCTTACCCTTTACCTTAAGAGGAACACATAGGAGAGAATGTAATCCTTCTTTTTTCGCGATATTCACATTATTATAAATCGGGTCTTTCCTTACATCCTCTACAATTATATACTTACCTGTACGCGCTGCTTTACCGGCAACGCCTTTGCCAAGCATCAGGCCGGGCTTTTTATTATACGCCTCACTGATAGACTGGGTAGCCTTTACAGTAAGGACCCCTGTTGCCTGATCAAGAAGCATGAGAGAGCAGATCTTAGAATTCATTACCTCCGCTGTAACCGTGACTATAAGTTTAAGTATATCCTCAAGATATAAGCTGGAAGCGATAGCCTCACTCACTTTCGCGAGCGTCTCTATCTGCCTCTTGTATGACGGTTTTTTTGATTTTACTTTAGTGACTTTTTTCATTGCCTTAATTAAAGTTTTACCTCCATCGCACGCGGCGGGCAAGCAGGAACACATAATTCACAGGCGATACATTTTTCTATATCGAATATTACCTCCATGTTTTCCCTGTTTACATATAATGCCCCTGTAGGGCAAACCCCTACACAAACGCCGCATTGCGTACAACGCTTATCGTTTCTTCTAACATCCTTGCTTAATGTCTCAACCTTGATGCCCTGCTGCTGTAAAAATTTTATACCCTGGGCATAACCTTTATCGCAGCCACTCAGCTCAAGAACCATAAGCCCTTTCTCGTTGGGCGTGATCTTTGCCTGTAATATATTAAAGACCAGGTCGTAATCCTTCACCAGGTGGTACGCTATGGGTTTATCTATAAGTTTATGCGGAAAATGTAAGACTATTCTCTTTTTCTTCATCTGCTTAACCTCCCTAAAGTATGCTTTAAAATCTATGTTAATTTATAGTACTTTTATGGTATATCATCATGCGAATCGCATCTTACATATAGTCCCAATATGATATACTCAATACGAATTATACACTGCTCATTATCAAATATCAACCAGTTTTACATCTCCCCATGCCCCTAGGGTATCACCCATAACTATCAGTATGCCATTAACCCCTCTTATCTGTTTTCCATGGCTTATCACTTTGTCAACATCATCTTTATTACTTATAATGTTGCAGAGGGCCGTAGCGGAACAATCCGCCAGTGCCACAGAGCGTGACAATACAACAACAGCATCTGCCTTACCAAAACTAAGGCTATGACCTACTGTAGCACTTGAGGTGCATATGCCACAAGGCGTAAGGCCCGGCTCAATCCTTATACCGATCTTGTTGGTAAATTTTGATCTCCCCGCGTATAACCCAGCTATACGCGCCTCTTTTGACGCTATAAATATGTCTCCGCCATTCTCAACAATAACCTGGGAACTAAATCTAAGAAGGTCCTTACCAACGCCTTCCGCTATCGCACCTGCAATCCCTGCCATTGGGCCAACATTACAACTCTTAGCCGCTTTTATCATTTTCTTAATAACTGACGGAGCCTTATTATCAGAGTCCGCGGGTGTCAATGTAGTTTCGAATCCCGGATATAAGTTAATATACCCCTCTATATCAGACCTTAATCTCTTAATAGAGTTTTCTGCCTCTTTAGTAAGATCTTTATCCGCCGAGATAAAAAGGTCTGTCTGTGAGATAGCTGCAGAAAAAGAGACTAAATCACACGATCCTGTATTATTTCTATAGGTACGCGGCTGGTATGTCATTGTTTATCATCATGCGCAAAAACTTTAACACAATACAAGCTTACTTAGGCTTACCCATGGTTATCTTTACATGATGCCTCTTATCGTCTCCAAAAGCAGGTATAAGGTTCGATTTTACCTTTTTGCCATCTACTACAACCTCCGCTATGCCTTGTGACACATAGCGGGGATTTACAACCTCGATAGTATAGTAAGCGTTACGAAACGCCCTCTTTACCTTGAATAGCTTCCACCTGTTAGGTATGCAAGGTGAAATAAGAAGCCCTTCATGCGTAGGTTTTATGCCTAATATCTCCTCAGTCATTACCTTGAACATCCAATAACCATTACGGTTGTACCATGACTCTCTAGCGCGTCCGCTTGCATGCGAATCAGGGCCATCTACATACGCGCAGGATACAAACGGTTCCAACTTATATATATCAGACTTATGGGACCTATCAACAGGATCCAGCTTAGCATATATGCTCCATGCCTTTTGGGCGCGTCCAAG
>CAZDLP010000040.1:0-5746 GCA_964506565.1 uncultured Planctomycetia bacterium | reverse complement strand
TCGGCATGTGATAGCGAACCTATAAATCTGTCATTATCCAATGCTGTTTTTAAAACTTTTTCTCTTAGCTTTTTTAGCCTGTTGTCGTAATCCGCAACAGCCTCTTTATCATTCTTTAGACCGCAGACAATAATAAACTCTGAAAGCAGATATATTAAAAACTGGGCAAGCCATACAGATTCACCCTTAACATCATTAACCATGCCATCAAGCTTCTCAATATGATCTCCTGCAGATAAAGGCGGGAGCCCTTTCTTGCCTATTGAATTAAAGACCCTGTCAATAGCTTGTTTGCAATGTATAAAAAGACTTTTCTTAGCAGCATCTTGGAATTTCACCTCTTCATCAAGAATCGCGGTATCATAAGTCTCCTTAAGATACGCACACAATGAATAAACAAGCCATAAAGGAGCCTCAAGAGATTCTGCTCTTAGGCCCTTGCCGCTTTTAGGGCACCATTTGTTAATTACAGAACCATCCTCAAACTGCTTCTCCGCAGCATCAAGTATAAACTGGCGGTGGTGTTTAGGATTTATTGAAAGCAGAATAAGCCCGTTTACAAGGTAATCCTTAAAACTTACCTTGCCATCAGGCTGATAACATGAGCCAAAAGACGCCAAACCCGCTGACATCGCCTGATAACGAAACCATTTATTAGTCAGTATATTCGCACCCTCATCAGGAGTAGTTATTTGAAAGTTGCCCAGCCTGATAGTCCATCGGTGTCCTGTCCTTGAAAACTCTTCTTCCGCAACTTTTACATTTTTGTATTTTTTTATGATTTTTTGCGCGTCCTTCTGCTCGCTACATTTTCCAACTGTAAAAAGCAACTCTTTCTCGCCATTTGGCGGGAGCTCTAGCTCAACCTGCAAGGCTGCCACAGGATCATTGTACCTACCTTGCTCCTCAAAACACATACCCTTTTCTACGCATCTGGGATTAGAGACATCGCGGTACGCACCTAAAAACGCGTCTCTACCACATGTAAAAGTCTGTACCTTATGATTCACAGAGTGAAACGCATATTCATTATCCGGTGTTTTTGCGAATATCGCTGAGAGATCCTCATCGTATTCTGTATTCACGAATAGCTTGTTATACTCCCTGTTGTCTGAGGGCGATAGAAAATCCCATTCCAAATAGCTAAAAACGCTTAAAAATCTTGGCTCATCTGTCGTATTTTTTATGCGCATCTGCCATACCTCTACAGGCTCATCTGCCCCAACATAATAGATAAGACTTGAGATTATACCATTATATTTTGAACTTATATTTGTATAACCTATACCGTGCCTTACCTCATAAAATTCAGGCGTCTTACATACAGGCTTCCATGTAGCGGACCAGTAGTCCTGGGTCTGATTGTCTCTTATATAGATAAATTTACCTGAATTTTCGCTATTATTATCCTGGTTCCATCTTGTAATCCTGTTACCGACTCCACCCTGAAAACTCATACCGCAGCCTGATTGTGATATAATCATACCGTAATCCCCGTTGGTAAGGATATTCGACCATGGGGATGGAGTCTCAGGAGTATTTATTACAAATTCAGAGCCATCATACAAAAAGAAACCATATCGCGTCCTAAATATCTCCTTTATCCTGCCTAAAGGCAACAACAATTTTGCCATCGGCGTTGCTTTTTTCGCAGGCCTTGCTTTCTTTGAAACCGCTTTAGGCTTTATTTTTTTAGCAGGTTTTGCTTTCTTCGCAACCGCTTTTGGGCTTGCTTTTTTAGCCTTAACCGCCTTCTTCTGTATCGGTCTTTTCTTTACTGATTTATTTTTTATTTTTTTCTTCTCCGCCATATCTTCTCCTATAACATCGGTTTTAAAACTACACAATAATGTTTACCAGCCTTTTTGGCACTATTATAATCTTTTTAATATCCTTCTCTCCTATCCATGTGTTGGCCTTATCATCAGCCAGAACCACTTCTCTTATTTTTTCCTCAGAAGCGTCCGCTGCAACCGATATTCTTGAACGAAGCTTATTATTTACCATGACAGGCAGTGTCAATGTATCTTCTCTTGCCTTAGACTTATCATACTCAGGCCAGGCACAGTTAAATATACTGGAAGTCTGCCCAAGTTTCTGCCAGAGCTCCTCTGCCACATGCGGAACAAAAGGGGCTAATAGAATAACAGCTGTCTTAGCAGCCTCCTTTATGGAAATAGAATCTTCTTTATCAAGGCACAGATAAGCGGCATTGACAAGCTCCATCACTGAGCTTATAGCTGTGTTAAATTTAAAATCTCCTTCAATATCCCTTGTAACTTTTTCTATTGTTTTATGGATCTTGCGTTCAAGAGACCTGTCACTCTTACCCTGGCCCTTTGGATTAAGATCTTTGGATACCTTATCTACTAACCTCCAAAGCCTGCCTAAAAAACGATAAGAACCTTCGACCGCTCTATCATTCCATTCAGCGTCTTTTTCCGGAGGGCCTATAAATAAGGTGTAAAGGCGTATAGTATCTGTCCCGTATTTTTTTATAAGCGCGTCAGGAGATACAACATTACCTTTTGATTTTGACATTTTAGCGCCATTTTTTATGATCATGCCCTGCGTAAAAAGGGCCTTAAACGGTTCGTTGAAATCCAAATAATCCATGTCTGACAATACCTTGGTAATAAATCTGGAGTATAAAAGATGAAGTATGGCATGCTCAACACCGCCTATATACTGATCAACCGGAAGCCACTTACTTACAAGTGCCTTATCAAATGGCTTATCGTTATCCTTCGGAGAAAGATAACGCAGATAATACCAGCTTGAATCTACAAACGTATCCATGGTATCTGTCTCTCTCCTGGCATCTCCATTACACTTAGGGCACTTTGTGCTAACAAAGGCCTTTGAACCTGCCAATGGAGATTCTCCGGAAGACGCTGCCTGCTGGCTTGCACCCATGCTATCTTTACTGGAAAAGGTAACATCATCCGGCAACAAGACAGGAAGCTCTCTCTCTGGAACAGGGACAGCGCCACACTTATCGCAATATACTATAGGTATTGGGGCACCCCAATAACGCTGCCTTGATATCAACCAATCACGAAGCTTAAAATGAACAGACCTTTTACCGATTTCTTTCTCCTGCATCCAGTCAGCTATCTTTTCCATAGCCAATCTATTATTGAGCCCGTCAAAATCCTTGGAATTTATCATAACACCATCTTCAATATAGGCGCTCTTCATATCAGATGCGCTGATATGTCCTCTTGGGTCATCAATAACAACCTCTATATCAAGTTTATACTTCTTAGCGAATTCAAAATCTCTATCGTCATGCGCTGGAACAGCCATAACAGCGCCTGTTCCATATTCCATTAGGACGTAGTTTGCTATCCACAAAGGTATCTTTCGCCCATTGACGGGGTTGATAACGTATCTACCTGTAAAGATGCCTTCTTTCTCCGCCTCTGCTGACTGGCGTACAATTTTTTCTTCCTGCCTTACCTTTGCTACAAAAGATAGTATCTTATCCTTCTCAGGATTATTTTCAATAAGCTTACCTATCAAAGAGTGCTCTGGCGCGAGTACCATATATGTAGCTCCAAAGATTGTATCCACCCTTGTTGTATAACAGGTCAGTTTTATATCATCGCCTTCTACAGGAAAATCTATATTAACACCAGTGCTCTTACCTATCCAGTTGGACTGCATCGTCTTGACCCTGTCAGGCCAATCTTTTAAATTATCTATATCATCTAAAAGCCTCTGCGCGTAGTCTGTAATCTTAAAAAACCACTGCTCGAGATCCTTTTCAATAACCTTGGCCTCACAGCGTTCACAGGAACCATCTACAACCTGCTCATTCGCCAGTACCGTCTTACAGGATGGGCACCAATTTACAGCCGCTTTCTTCTTATAAGCAAGGCCCTTTTCAAACAATTTAAGAAATATCCATTGGGTCCATTTATAATAATCAGGCATACACGAAGTAACCTCTCGCGACCAATCATACCCTATCCCCCATTGCGATAGCTGTTTTTTCATTGCACTAATGTTATCAAGAGTAGATTCCTTTGGATGGAGCCCGTTTTTTATAGCCGCATTTTCCGCAGGCAGGCCAAAAGCGTCCCACCCCATAGGCGAGAGAAGATTATAACCTTTCATCATCTTATAGCGCACAAGGGCATCACCTATAATATAGTTTCTGCCATGCCCGACATGGAGCTTGCCTGATGGATATGGAAACATCACAAGGCAATAATACTTCTCCTTATCACTATTCGGATCCATATTAAAAAGCTTGGCATCATCCCAATATTTTTGCCACTTCTTTTCTATTAAATCAAACTGGTAAAGTTTATCGCTCATTTTTCTTACACGTACCTGCACTTAAGCAGGCCAACCTCCTTACAGTCTTTATATTTTTAAGATCGTCCTCTATGTTATCTTTTGGTGTTTCCATAATAAATGGCAGGGCCTTAAGCTTAGGGTGATTTAATATTCTTCTCATGCCCTCTTTGCCTATCATGCCCTTGCCTATATGCTCATGTCTATCTACTTTTGAGCCAAGGCCTTTCTTCGCGTCATTTAGATGAATGGCCCTTAGATAGCTTAACCCTACCTTGTTCTCAAACTCCTTAATAGTCTGATCCAGCCCATTTGCGCTCTTAATATCATAGCCTGCGGCATATAAGTGGCACGTATCCCAACAGACACCTACTCTTTTGCTTTTTACATTATTGAGTATATATTCAAGGTGCTTGAATTTACCGCCTAATGATGTTCCGGCCCCGGCGCATGTCTCCAGGAGTATCATCGTTTTTGGCCTTGCCTTTTTTATGACCTCGCTAAGCCCCTGGCAAAATCTATTTAAACCCGCTTCCTCACCTGAACCTGTATGAGATCCTAAATGCGTAACAAAATACTCTGCACCGAGAGCGTCTGTTCTTTTAATGTCCTCGATGTATGATGCTATGGATATCTTCCAAAGCTCATTCTTAGGGCTTGCTAAATTTATAAGATATGGTATATGAACTAAAACAGGATAAATATTATACTGCGATCTCTTATTCCTGAAACTCCTAACCTCTTGGGCAACAAGTGGTTTTATCTTCCAGGCTCTTGGATTTCTGGAAAATATCTGAATAGTTTCGCATCCTAATGCCACAGCCCTGTCTATCACTTCGTCTATCCTGCCTGCTATCGAAACATGTACCCCTATGCGCATATATTAGTTCTACGTTGTATGTTGACAATATATAATTATGATGCTATAATTCCGTTACACTTTAATTTCTTGGGGCTGTAGCTCAGTTGGAAGAGCACTTGCATGGCATGCAAGGGGTCAGGGGTTCGAGCCCCCTCAGCTCCACCATACCTTATAATAGAACAATCATCTCAGTTATTTGTATAGAAATACAGATATGTATAAGTATATTAAGATATAAGAGATAAAAAGTCAAGCGATAAGACCCTGTTCTCTGAAAAAATATAGTTTTTTTTATGTAACTTCTTTATTTTCAATGTATTACATCAAATATACGTAAAATATCACAATATTTGCATAAAATAATGTCTTCATGCTAACATTAATAAATATGTTGACTTATAGAAATAGTAAAGATAGAATGTTATTTGTTTAGTATAAAGCCGAGATGGCGGAACTGGCAGACGCGGCGGCCTCAAAAGCCGTTAATCGCAAGATTGTGTGGGTTCAACTCCCACTCTCGGCACCAAGTCATTATGGGAGTTGAAGAGAGCTTTGCGCCGAGCGAATAGCGAGGAATAG
>CAZDLP010000039.1:5440-8917 GCA_964506565.1 uncultured Planctomycetia bacterium | reverse complement strand
AAAATCTGGTAATATACACTTTCTTCAAACAAAATCCCGTTATTTTCAAAGGGAATAATAATGAAAACCAATTAGCACTCATTGGATAAGAGTGCTAACAAAAGCCTAAAAATACATAAGGAGGTGTAGGCATGGCTAATGTACAACCATTAGGGGACAGAGTGCTCTTACAGCCGTTAGAAGCTGAAGAGAAGACAGCAGGTGGTATTATTGTACCAGATAGCGCAAAAGAGAAGCCACAGGAAGGCAAGATAGTGGCAGTCGGCAAAGGCAAAGTAGAAAACGGAAAGACAATCGTAATGGAAGTAAAGGTTGGTGACAAGGTTTTATACGGTAAGTATTCCGGAACCGAAATCAGAGTTGCAGGTGAAGATATGCTTATTGTTAAGGAAGAGGATATTTTGGCAATAATCAAAAAATAAGGTTTAAATGCTAACACATCGTATTAATACGACAAGGAGGAGTAAAACAAATGGCTAAACAGATTTCATATAGTGATGAGGCGAGACGCAAGATACAGGCCGGTCTTGACAAGCTTGCTGACGCCGTAAAGGTGACTTTAGGCCCAAAGGGTCGTAACGTAGTACTTGACAAGAAGTTCGGTTCACCTACTATAACAAAGGATGGCGTAACAGTAGCGAAAGAGATAGAGCTTGAAGATCCATATGAAAATATGGGTGCGGAGCTTGTAAAAGAGGTAGCATCAAAGACTTCAGATATCGCGGGTGATGGCACAACAACAGCTACTATACTTGCCCAGGCTATATATCGTGAAGGCTTAAAGAACGTAACCGCAGGCGCAAACCCTATGTCATTAAAGAGGGGTATTGAGAAGGCGGTTGCTGTAGTTGTAGAGCATATCAATTCCATAGCAAAGCCTGTAAAAGGACATACTGAAATATCGCAGGTAGCGACTATCTCAGCAAATGGTGACAACACTGTTGGTAAGCTTATAGCGGATGCCATGGAAAAGGTAGGAAAAGATGGTGTAATTACTGTTGAAGAAGCAAAGTCAATGGCAACAACACTTGATGTAGTAGAAGGCATGCAGTTTGACCAGGGTTACCTTTCACCTTATTTCGTAACTGATGCAGATAAGATGGAAGCGTCTTTGGAAGATCCTTATATACTTATCCACGAAAAGAAGATATCTGTTATGAAGGATATGCTTCCTTTGTTGGAGAAGATAGCAAGGACAGGAAAGCCGTTACTTATTATCGCGGAGGATATCGAAGGTGAAGCATTAGCTACTTTGGTAGTTAATAAGCTACGTGGTACATTTGTATGCGCCGCTGTAAAGGCACCTGGTTATGGTGATAGAAGAAAGGCAATGCTTGAGGATATAGCTATTCTGACTAACGGAAAGGCTATAACAGAAGACTTAGGCATCAAGCTTGAGAATATCACATTAGATGATTTAGGAAACGCGAAGAGAGTATCTATTGATAAAGAAAATACCACTATAGTAGAGGGTGCAGGCAAGCAGTCAGATATCCAGGCCAGGATTAACCAGTTAAAGCGCCAGATAGAGGATACTGATTCTGATTATGATAAAGAAAAGCTCCAGGAGCGCCTAGCTAAGATAGCCGGTGGTGTAGCTGTAATAAACGTAGGTGCCGCTACAGAGACAGAGATGAAAGAGAAGAAGGCACGCGTTGAGGATGCGCTTCATGCGACAAGAGCTGCAAGCGAAGAGGGTATCGTTGCGGGAGGCGGAGTTGCGCTTCTTCGTGCGATAGCAAAGCTTGATGAGCTTAAGCTTAGAGGCGAAGAGAAGGTAGGGGCTAGCATTATTAAAAGAGCTCTTGAAGAGCCGATTCGCAAGATCGTTGAAAATGCTGGTGCGGAAGGTTCTGTTGTTGTTGAGAGAGTAAAAAGTGAGAAGCAGAACATAGGATATGATGCTCAGAAGGGTGAGTATATAGATATGGTAGCAGCAGGTATTATAGATCCTGCAAAGGTTACCAGAACAGCGCTTCAGAACGCTGCAAGCATAGCGGCATTATTGCTTACAACCGAGGCGCTTATTACAGATTTACCAGAGAAGAATGCTCCAGCTGCAATGCCACCAATGCCAGGCGGCGGAATGGGTGGCATGGGAGGCGGAATGGGGATGATGTAGTGTCATCTTTTGTTCTTAAAAAACAAAGAACATCAAAAATGGGGCACAGAGCACTGTGCCCCATTTTGCTTTTTACGTTAGTTCTTAGTTTTGTCGCCTTTACGTCTTTACCTGCTTTTTCTTCTATGGCTGATGATTTTAACCGAAAAGGCATCGAAAAGATGCGAGAGAATAATTACCGGGAGGCGATAATTTACTTTGAATCCGCGCATAAGACTGATCCGGAGAATGCGGTTATTAAGAAAAACCTGAGTGTTTCTTATCATAATAGGGCTGCATATTACTCACTGAAGAATGAATTAGCCAATGCTATTAACAGTGAGAAGCAGGCATTAAGATATGACCCCGAAAATAGTATCATCAAAGAACAACTTGCTACATTTTATAATAATTATGGCTTGCGATACGCGTCATCAAAAGAATATAATTCTGCCATGGATAATCTAGGGTATGCCCTGGATTATTCGCCTGATTCAAAGCCTTTGAGCAAAAATCTGTACAACGTTATGCTACAATACGCGGACTCTTCGCAAAAGAAGAAAAATTATCGCAAGGCACTACGCCTCTCAAAAGACGCTATAGAGCTCTTCCCGGATATGCCATCAGCTCATGTCTTTACGGGTAATATCTATTACAATCAGGACAACTTTTCCGGCGCCTTAGAGTATTGGGACATGGCATTAGAGCGTGATCCGGATAATAATAATCTGAGCGAACGTATAGAAAAATTGAAGAGGGAAAGCAGTGTAGAGAATGCTTTTGGAACTAAGAGAAAGAGTTATTTTCGGATACGTTTTGACAAAGAACTCGATTCGGATTATGTAGGACTGATATCCGATACACTTGAAGATGCGCGTAGGAGCCTAAGGAGAGAGTTTAATCTGCATCTGGATGAAACAGTACCTGTCGTGGTCTATGCAGATGATCAGTTTGAAGCGGCAACAGAGCAGCCGCATTGGACCCAAGGTCTATATGATGGAAAGATACGTGTGAAGAGTCAGGATATATCTCGCGGGGATGAAATCTTAAGAAGAATTCTTTTTCATGAATACGCGCACGCGATTATATTTATTAATTACGGCAACAAGATACCTATATGGTTGCACGAGGGTTTTGCGCAATATAATGAGCCAGGCCAGAGTATCGGCTCGGCGGATATAAAGTTTCTATCAGCTTATATAAAAAAGAACGGAAAATTTCAAATAGAAGCGCTTAATGCTATGTTTGATAATAAGACTGATCAGGATGTTATCAGAGTGGCGTATATACAAGCAAGATTATTTTTTACCTATCTAATGGAAAGCTATTCGAAATACAGGATAAAGAGATTGCTAAATGAATTAGAGCAGGGCAAG
>CAZDLP010000039.1:2272-5340 GCA_964506565.1 uncultured Planctomycetia bacterium | reverse complement strand
AGCCTTTAAAAACTATCTTGACAATTATCAAGTCATTGGTTATTATATTGAACATTAATTACTAAACCAAGGAGCAGAGCAATGGGTGAGTGGATCGGAAAAGATAGAAAAGCAAGACGATGTTATGGGTTTGACGAGATAGCACTTGTACCTGGTGATGTTACTGTAAATCCTAACGAGGTTGATACGACCTGGCAGTTAGGAGACCTTAAATTTAAGGTGCCGATAATAGCCGCTGCCATGGATGGTGTAGTTGATGTGAAGTTTGCTATAGAGTTTGGTAAGCTTGGAGGTTTTGCGGTATTAAACTTAGAGGGCGTGCAGACTCGATATGCTAATCCGAACCAGGTTCTTGATAAGATAGCTAAGGCAACGCCTCAGAAGGCTACAGAGCTTGTACAGTCATTATATACAACACCCATAAAAGAAGAGCTTATTGAAAAAAGAATAAAAGAGATAAAAAAAGCCAATGTTCCCGCTGTTGTAAGCGCTATACCACAAAGGGCTACTCGCTTTGGTGAGATCGCGCAAAAGGCCGGAGCTGATATTTTTATTGTTCAATCTACGGTTACTACTGTAAAGCATATGACAAAAGAGTATAAGGTCCTAGATTTTAGGAAGTTTTGTAAGAAGATGCGTATACCTGTAATGGTGGGCAATACGTGTAGTTACAAGACAGCCCTTGAGTTAATGGATACAGGCATAGAAGGGTTATTGGTAGGCATTGGCCCCGGTGCCGCATGTACAACACGCGGTGTTCTTGGTATCGGTGTTCCTCAAGTAACAGCAACAGCAGATTGCGCTGCGGCAAGAGATTTTTATTTTAAGAGAAAAGGCCGGTATGTATCTATTGTAACAGATGGCGGGATGTCACGCGGAGGAGAGATATGCAAGGCATTCGCCTCAGGCGCGGATGCTGTAATGGTAGGTTCCGCTTTTGCTCGCGCAAAAGAGGCCCCTGGTAGAGGTTTTCATTGGGGTATGGCGACGCCACACGCAAATCTTCCGCGCGGAACCAGGATACATGTAGGGACAACAGGTACGCTTAAGGAAATCCTTTATGGCCCCGCCAAACTGGATGACGGATCTCAGAACTTAATGGGTGCTTTAACGACAGCAATGGGTAGTCTTGGCGCAAAGGACATAAAAGAGATGAATCTTGTAGAGATAATTATAGCGCCATCGATACAGACTGAAGGGAAGGTATTCCAGCAGGCACAGCGCATAGGTATGGGGAAATAAGCTTCGTATAACATTTCTTATTATGCATAAAATGAGCGCACCTTATAAAAGTAGGTGCGCTCATTATTTTTTGTTGACAACTCAGTTTTGCGGTAGTAGGCTGTTATAAGAAAGGGATATTATGCGCTGGGCAAAGATCTTTTTGATACTTATAACGATATTCGCGTTTTCTTTAGGTGTTTCAAGCGCTCATCAGGGTTTTATCTTATCAGGGGTATCCCTGCCTTTAACTCTATTGCCTTTAAACGATGAGGTTATAGCTGATTTTAATATAATGGATTACCGCAATATTAATATGTATCTGGAACCGCCTGTTAAAATAACGCTTCAGCTTGATACGATTGCCAACATGCGAAAGATAGTAAGCAGTTCAGTATAATTCGCTTAGTTCTCTGTCTCCGCCATTTATCCTTGACAAAAATCTTACCATAGTATAATATTTAGTATCCTATGAAACATTCCAATTTTGTACACCTTCATAATCACACTCAATATAGCCTACTCGATGGAGCGAGTCTGCTTGCAGAGCTTGTTAATCTTGCTCACGTCTATAATATGCCTTCCGTTGCCATCACTGATCATGGAAATATGTTTGGTGCTATAGAGTTTTACATGCTCTGTAAGAAAATTGGCATAAAACCTATTATAGGTTGCGAAGTCTATATCGCGCCTGAAAGCAGATTTGACAAATCTAGCCACGGAATAAAGGAAGCAACATACCATCTTATCTTGCTAGCTAAGGATCAGCAAGGTTACCACAACCTGATGAAGCTTGTGAGCATAGGTTATACTGAGGGGTTCTATTATAAACCACGTATCGATAAAGAGGTCTTGAGCGCTCATTCTCAAGGGCTTATATGTTCTAGCGCCTGCTTAAAAGGCGAGATAGCGCATCTTATAATGTCAGACCGTGTTGAGCAGGCATATCGTACCGCGGGAGAATTCGCGGAGTTATTCGGCAAGAAAAACTTTTATCTTGAGATGATGGATCATGGTATACCGGAGCAGAAGCAGGTAAATAAGACGCTTGTAAAGATGGGGAATGACTTAAAGATCGGCTTGGTCGCGACTAATGATTGCCATTACCTTCAGCAACAGCATGCCAAGGCACAGGAGGCGCTGCTTTGTATTCAAACGCAGACAACTCTCGATGCACCTAATCGCATGCGCATGCAGACGGATGAATTCTATTTTAAAACCTATGATGAGATGTTACGTGTATTTAGAGATACTCCGGAGGCCCTTAAAAATACTTTGGATATTGCCGAGAAATGCAATCTGGAGCTTGATTTAAAGAGCACGCATCTTCCGCATTTTGACCCGCCCAAAGGAAAGACCAGAGAAGCCTTTTTTAAGGAGCTTATTGCTGAAGGGGCTAAAAACAGGTATGCTCAGATAGATGAAACTGTAAAATCGAGGATCGAGAAAGAGCTCAAGGTGATTCAGGAAAGCGGTTTCTTAAGTTATTTTCTGATCGTGTGGGATTTTATAAAATACGCGAAAGATAATAATATACCGGTTGGGCCCGGTAGAGGTTCTGCAGCAGGCAGTGTCATAAGTTATTGTTTGGGGATAACAGATCTTGACCCGTTGCGTTATGGCCTGCTCTTTGAGAGATTCTTAAATCCGGATAGAATAAGCCTGCCTGATATAGATATCGATTTTTGTTACGAAAGACGGGATGAGGTCATAAACTATGTAAGGCAAAAATATGGCGTTGAAAATGTTGCTCAGATTATAACATTTGGTACTATGCTAGCTAAAGGTGTTATAAGGGATGTTGCCAGAGTTATGGGATTTCCATACCAAGATGCCGATAAGATAGC
>CAZDLP010000039.1:0-2172 GCA_964506565.1 uncultured Planctomycetia bacterium | reverse complement strand
TAAGGGATGTTGCCAGAGTTATGGGATTTCCATACCAAGATGCCGATAAGATAGCCAAGCTAGTTCCTAATGACCTTAACATAACGCTGGCAAAGGCTATTGAGCAGGAGCCAGAGCTTATGCAGCTTTATAAAAATGATAAGCGCGTTACGCAACTTATCGATACGGCCGCGGTATTGGAGGGCGTGACTCGTCATGCGTCTACTCACGCGGCCGGTGTTGTTATAAGTGAAAAAGGCCTTTCGAATTATATCCCCTTATTTAAATCAAGCGATAACCAGATATCTACAGGGTATCCCATGTCTTCTTTGGAGAAGATAGGCCTTTTAAAGATGGATTTTTTAGGGTTAAAGACACTTACGGTTATCGATCAGGCTGTTAAGATAATAAGGCGTACGCAATCCAAAGAAGTCGATATAGGAGGTCTGTCCTTAGACGATAAAAAGACATATCAGCTGCTTCAGAAGGCAGAGTCATTAGGTGTCTTCCAGGTAGAAAGTCATGGCATGAGGGATCTTTTAAGAAAGCTAAAGCCAACCGCTTTTGAGGACTTGATAGCGCTATTGGCTTTATATAGGCCCGGCCCGATCGGCAGTGGAATGGTAGATGACTTTATAAGCAGAAAACACGGGCGCATGAGAGTAAAATACGATCACCCGTTGCTTGAGACCATACTCAAAGATACCCACGGTATTATATTATACCAGGAACAAGTGATGCAGATTGTCAATACACTAGCTGGTTTTACCTTAAGCCAGGCAGATCTTCTGCGGCGAGCGATAAGCAAGAAAAATCCTGAGGTAATACAACAGCAACGACAGCATTTTGTTGAAGGTTGCCAGAAGAATAATATAGATAGAAGGATATCAGATAAGGTATTTAGCCTTATTGAATTTTTCTCAAACTATGGTTTTAATAAGAGTCACTCAGCCGCGTATGCTCTCATATCTTTTCGTACAGCATATCTTAAGGCGCATTTTCCTGTGGAATTTATGGCAGCGCTTCTTACCAGTGAGCGCGACAATACGGATAAGGTCGCGCAGTACATAGAGGAATGTCGCCACATGGGTATTGATATATTGCCGCCGGATGCGAACGAAAGTTTCGCTAATTTTACTGTTGTTAAAAACTCCATCCGGTTTGGATTAGCTGCGGTAAAGAATATAGGTGCGGGAGCTATAGATTCTATTGTTAGGGTGAGAAAAGAGCACGGCAATTTTAATAGCATTTATGATTTTACAGAACACGTTGACTTGCGGTTAGTAAATAGAAAGGTCGTTGAAAGCCTTATTAAATGTGGCGCTATGGATAGTTTTAAGCTCAAGCGTTCACAGATGATGACTATGCTAGACCATGCCTTGGATGTCGCAAGCGTTTTGCAGAAAGATAGATTAAGCGGTCAATATTCTCTATTCGATGATTTTAAGGCTGACGATAAGTTTAAGTCACATTTTCAGAAGGTCCCGGATATAAAAGAGTGGCCTGAACCACAGCTCTTAGCGTTTGAAAAGGAACTTCTGGGGTTTTATATCTCCTCTCACCCGCTTGCCAGATACGAGAAATCATTAAAGCTTTATACTACATCCACAACCAAGACCCTAAACCAGGTTAATGATGGAAACGAGGTTTCCTTGGGTGGAATAATCACAAAGGTTAGGTATACATTTACAAAAAAGACAGGTGAGAAGATGGCCATTTTGAGGCTGGAAGACTTAAACGGCACTATTGACGTGCTTGTTTTTCCAAGAAGCTTTAAGACCGCTGAAAAGAATATAGCGGAAGATGCTATGGTCTTTGTCAAGGGTAGGGCAAACCTTCGTGAAGATACCCCAAAGATAATTGCGGAAGAGATCTTGCCCCTTGAGGACGCGCGTAATAAGTATACGCAAGCGCTTTCAGTAGAGCTTATTACAACAGGGCTTGAAAAGAATATACTGGCAAAATTAAGTGAAATACTTAAAAAGCATAAAGGTGGCACCCCTGTCTATATTAATTTTATGACTCCCGAAAAAAAGAAGGTTCAGATGGCAGCGGGAAAGAATCTTTCTGTCTCCCCGACAGACGAGCTGATAGCAGAGATAGAAAGTCTTATTGGTGAAGGAGTAGTAAGCGTTAGCGTGTAGATATATATTGACATGAAAATTCTTATATGTTACAGTATAAAAACAAGTT
>CAZDLP010000038.1:0-9360 GCA_964506565.1 uncultured Planctomycetia bacterium | reverse complement strand
GCTGGCACATTACGCTTTATCTTCTTTTTCACTTTTGTTTTTTTTACCACTCTTGTTATCTCCTTATTATTTCTTTCTCTGTACGCCAACCGTACGCTTTGGTCCTTTTCGCGTGCGGGCGTTAGTCTTGCTGGACTGGCCTCTTACAGGCAGGCCTTTTTTGTGACGTTGCCCCCTGTATGTACCTATATCCATATTGCGCTTAATGTTGCCTGCTACTTCCCTGCGTAGATCACCCTCAACATTATGGGTCTTCTGTATAGTAGTAGTAAGCTTTGCAATCTCCTCTTCTGTAAGATCTTTTGCCTTTACATGGGCTTCAATTTGCGCGACCTTGAGTATCTGATTAGATACTACCCTGCCCACACCATGTATATAGGTCAATGAAATTTCAATCCTTTTATCTTTTGGTATATCAACACCACAAATTCTCGGCATTTGTTACTCCTTTTATTCCGTGCTCGGTCTTCTATGCTCGGTACTAGCGATAACCGCAAACCAAACATCTAACACCGAATTTTAGCCCTGCCGCTGCTTATGCTTAGGGTTTTTACAAATTACCCTTACAACGCCTTTGCGCCTTATAATCTTGCATCCTGTACACATTATTCTTACTGATGACCTTACCTTCATGAATATTACTTCTCCCTGTATATAATCCTGCCTTTTGTCAAATCATAAGGAGACAATTCAAGTTTAACCTTGTCTCCAGGCAGTATCCTGATAAAATACATTCTCATCTTGCCTGATACATGTGCCAATATCTTATGGCCATTTTCAAGCTCTACCCTAAATCTCGCGTTTGGTAGTGCCTCAAGTATAGTTCCTTCTACCTCTATCGCTTCTTCTTTCATAAGATTACTTACTCTCTCTGCATTATGCCATCTGTTAATATCTCTGGCCCATCGGACGTAATTGCTACCGTATGTTCAAAATGCGCCGCGAAACTGCGATCCTTTGTTACAGCGGTCCATCCATCTTCTAATATCTCTATTTCATGGCCTCCGATACACACCATCGGTTCAATCGCGAGTACCATGCCCTTCTTAAGCCTGACGCCCATGCCGGGTTGGCCAAAATTTGGTATCTGGGGATCTTCATGCAGGTTAGCGCCTATGCCATGGCCGACATAATCCCTTATAATCGATAGTTTCTTATCCTCTACGTGATTCTGTATAGCACAGGAAACATCTGAAATCCTGCCTCCCGGATTAGCGCTGTCAATGGCTTTATACAACGCTTCTTTTGTAATCTCAATGAGCCTAGCTGCTTCAGGTGATATCTTTCCTATCGCTACCGTAATAGCGGCATCTGAAAAATAACCTTCATACTCAACCCCGACATCAATACTTAATATATCTTGTTCTCTTAAAACCCTGTCGCTGGGTATACCATGCACAATCTCTTCATTGACTGATGCGCAAATTGTTTTTGGGAAACCCTTATAACCTAAAAACGCGCATTTCGCGCCTGACGCGATTATTTTTTCTCTTACTATATCATCCAGCCGGTTAGTGCTTACACCAGGCTTCATGGAAGGCTTAACAGCAACAATAGCATCCCTTAAAATCCTTGACGCCTGCCTCATCTTTTCAATCTGGTCAGAGGACTTCAACTCTATCATATAAGTCTTTCATTGCCAAAAAGCTCATAAAGAACGTCATAAAGCTGCCTTACATCTAAATCACCTGATACGGTCTTAAGAACATCGTTATTACCGTAATAATCTATCAGCTCCTTAGTCTGGTCTTCGTAAACCTGGAGCCGTTTTAACACAGTCTCTTCTTTGTCATCATCACGCTGATAAAGCTCTCCACCGCAATAATCACATACCCCGGGTACTTTTGGAACGATATTTTGCATATGAAAAATACTGCCGCATTTGGTACATATCCGTCTTCCTGTAAGCCTTGAGATAATAATATCTTTCGATGTCTTCATATATACGACCATATCGAGATGTATACCTATCTCATTAAGCGCGACATCTAGTGCCTCTGCCTGATCGCTTGTACGAGGATAGCCATCTAATATGAAGCCTGAATCTTTCACATCATCCTGCGATAAACGCTTGGCAACTATCTGATTTACCATCTCGTCCGGTACCAAGGCTCCGCTATTCATGTAATCCGCGAGTTTTTTACCTAGTTCATCACCACTCTTAGCTGCCTGCCTAAATATATCTCCTGTAGATATATGGATAAGTGATAGCTTATCAGATAGAACCTTTGCCTGAGTACCCTTGCCTGCCCCTGGAGGGCCTAATAGAACTAATCTCAACGTCTACTCCTTAGCTTACCCTTTTTTAAGAATCCTTCGTAATGCCTCATGAGAAGCTGTGACTCTACCTGCTTCATTGTATCGAGCATAACACCTACCGTAATCAGTATCGCTGTTCCGCCAAAAAAGCTCGCGACCAGATATGGTATATGCAACGAACGACTTATCCAGTTAGGTGATATAGCGATCAACGCTAGGAATATCGCGCCCGGAAGCGTAACCCTATTTAGTATATACTCAAAATATTGTGCCGTAGGTTTGCCGGGCCGAATCCCCGGTATAAACCCACCGTATTTTTTCATATTATCCGAGACCTCTACCGGGTTAAAAGTAATCGCCGTATAAAAATAACAGAAGAATATAATTAAGAGTGAATATAACAAACTATATACAAGATTCTGCTTTAGAAGAAAATTAGCGGCATTCTGAAAACCCTGATTCGGTATAAAACCTGCTATAGTAGCGGGAAACATTAACAACGACTGCGCAAATATAATCGGGATAACGCCCGCGTGATTTACTCTAAATGGTATATATGTACTCTGCCCACCATAAACCTTCCTGCCTATAATCCTCTTCGCGTATTGCACAGGTATCCTGCGTTGTCCTTGCGTTATCATTATAACGGCGACTATAACCACTATCAGCAAAAAGATCATGAAGAGCAGTTTAAATACGCTAACCTGAGTCTGTGATGTAGATGTTGGTGAAAGCAACATGATTAACTGACGTATAGCTACAGGTAAACGTGAAACGATACCGGCTGTAATTATTATCGACATGCCGTTACCGATACCATACTCTGATATCTGCTCACCCAACCACATTATAAACGCGGTACCACTTGCAAATGTCAAAATAGTTAAAAGCCTGAAACCTAAGCCCGGGAACTGTACTATCTGAACACCCTGAAAATGAGCCGGATTCTCAACCCAAAGGCTTATGAAAAATGCCTGTACGATAGCAAGAAGAACCGTTCCAAGCCTTGTATACTGCGTTATCTTCTTCCTGCCCTCCTCGCCGCCTTCTTTAGCTAGTTTTTCCAATGAAGGGACAACAGTCGTTAAGAGCTGCATTATAATGGAACTGGATATATACGGCATTATACCCAAAGCGAATATTGTAAGTTTTGATATAGCACCACCGCTAAAAAGATCCATAATACCAAAAAGTGTACCGCCTGTACTTTTTGCCATGTTTTCAAAGAACTGCGCAAGCGCAGCGCCATCGATACCAGGAGTAGGTATATATGCACCAAGCCTGTAGACCGCTATCAGGCCAAATGTTATAAAAATCTTTTTCCTTAGATCGGGAATCTTAAATATATTACTTAGTGCGGCAAGCATTATAATTCCTTATGAATAATTAAATATTGATTACTAGTTACTACTCCTTTGAGGAGCTATCATCTGATTTAACGGGCATATCTTTTGGCTTTTTTACCTCATCTTCTGCCAAAGGACGATAACCTACAGGTGAGCGCTTCTTCAATATGAGAATGCTGCCACCTGCCTCTTCGATAGCGAGCTTAGCCGCTTTACTAAAAGCATGAGCATGAACCTCTAAGCTCTTTTTAAACTTATCTGCACTTAATACCTTTATAAGGCCTCGCACATCCTTGATAAAGCCTTTCTTTTTCATTAGTTCAGGAGTAATAGGCTTATCACCTGAAAGAATATTAAGTTCTTTGCTGCTGACAAGCTGGTACTCTTTTTTGTTCTGACTTGCAAAACCTCGCTTTGGCAGTCTTCTCATAAGTGGCATCTGCCCACCCTCAACACCTTTATACTTCTTGGTGTTTCCGCGTGCAGTCTGACCCTTATGGCCACGACAAGCTGTCTTTCCATGGCCTGAACCTTGTCCTAATCCGCGCCTCTTTGTCCTTTTATTAGCACCCTTAGGTTGCTTTAAATAATCTATTATTGCCATCTCTTACTCGCTATCTGCAGGTTTACTGACTAGATTACGTACTTCATTTGTATCTTTTAAATCTTTAAAACCTGTCGCTGTTGCCTTGACTATATTAAAAGGGTTATTCGATCCTAAACATTTTGTAAGTATGTCTCTTATGCCCGCAGCGTCACACATCGCTCTTGTGGCTCCACCGGCTATTACACCTGTTCCCTCACCAGCTGGCTTTAACAATACCCTGCCGGCTCCATAAACACCGATAACCTCATGAGGAATGGTTGAGCCCTTAAGCGTTACGCTAAACATCGTCTTGCGCGCGTCATTTAATCCCTTCTTAATCGCGTCGGCAACTTCATTGGCCTTGCCAAAACCATACCCTACATGGCCTTTCCTATCACCGACTACAACCAGCGCGCTAAAACCTATCTTCTTACCACCTTTTGTAACCTTAGAAGTACGGTTGATCTTAAGAACCTTTTCAAACATCTCATCCTGCTGCTCTTTAGCAGGCGCGGATGCCGGTTCTTTTGGCAAAATCTTTTTTATCTCTACTGCCTTTTTATCCGGTTCCGGATTCATCTTTATATTATTATCTGTCTTCTCTTCCGCCAAAACAATATCCTCCTAAATTTTCTAAAACATCAAGCCTGTTTTTCGCGCTGAATCAGCAAAAGCCTTTATCCTACCATGAAAAAGGAGTCCACCTTTATCAAATACGACTTTTGTTATATCCTTTTCCTTAGCCTTCTCAGCTACTAACTTACCAAGTAAGACAGCGGCCTTTACGTTGCCACCGCAAGCTGCGCTATTTTTCACATCTTTGCCAAATGTTGATACAGACACAATAGTCTTTCCATCAACATCATTTATCACCTGCGCGGATAGGTTCTTCAGTGACCTATATACACAAAGCCTAGGCCGCTGGTCTGTACCTATTATTTTCTTTCTTGCCCGCTTATGTCTTATCTCTCTTTGTCTTATACGTTTTTTCTGCATTTTTATTTATCCTCTACCTCTACCTTTACCTGATCAAGCTACGGTCTTACCTGCCTTCTTTCTGACATACTCACCAACATACCTTATGCCTTTGCCCTTATAAGGCTCTGGCTTGTAAAAGAGTCGGATCTCCGCGGCAACCTGGCCAACCTGTTGCTTATCTATCCCTTTAAGGGTTATCTGTGTCGGCTTAGGCGTTTCAATAGTAATCCCTTCGGGGATATCATACTCTATAGGATGTGAGAACCCTAGATTAAGAACCAGTTTTTTTTCATTTAGCTGAGCCTTAAAACCAACTCCCTGAATCTCAAGCTCTTTTGTAAAACCCTCTGTTACACCAAGAACCATGTTATTAATAAGCGCACGCACAAGGCCATGCTTCATCCTGTGGTCCTTAATATCTGATAACCTGGTTACTATAATCTGATCATCCTTGACTTCTACCTTTACACCATAAGGAAAGCTAAAATCGAGTTTGCCCTTAGGCCCCTCAACTTTTACTAGTTCCTTGTCTATGGCTACCTTAACTCCGGCTGGTATTTTTATAGGCTGTTTTCCAACGCGTGACATAATTCTCCTTACCAAACGTGGCAGAGAAGTTCTCCGCCGATATTAGATTTGCGACATTCACTGTCTGTTAACACGCCTTTTGACGTTGATATAATAGCTATACCTCTACCGCCCAAAACCTCCGGTAGATCCTCAGACTTTTTGTAGATACGTAATCCTGATTTTGATATCTTCTTCAAATTAGTTATTGCCGGGGTCTTCAATTTATCAGCAGAGTACTTAAGATATAACCTTAACTTGCCCTGACGGCTATCTTTAAGAACCCTGTAATCACGTATAAAACCTTCTCTTTTCAATATTTCACATATTGATTTACGCATACCTGATAAAGGGCATTCCAGGTTTTCCTTCTTTACAGAAGAAGCGTTTCTGATAATCGTTATAAAATCAGCTGTTGTATCTGTTTGTGACATTATTGCTCCTTAGTTCAGTTTTTAGGTTTTCGGCTGTTGGTTATCGGCTATACACCGCGCACCTAACACCGTAAACCGAAAAGACTACCAACTTGCCTTTGTAACTCCTGGTATCTCTCCGCGTGACGCCATCTCTCTAAAACATATCCTGCATAAGCCAAACCGCCTGATAAAGCCACGAGGTCTTCCGCAAAGCATGCAACGATTATAAGCACGCACGCTGAATTTGGGCTTACGTTTCTGCTTCTCTATTAATGCTTTTTTAGCCAATCTAAACTCCTATTTCTGTGCAAAAGGCATACCGAACAGTTTTAAAAGTTCCTTTGACGCCTCAACATTAGATCTAACAATGGTCAATGTTACTGTCATACCTCTAACATTAGTTACCTTATCAATGTCAAGTTCAGGAAAGATAGTATGTTCGGTTATACCAAGTGAATAATTGCCATTCCCATCAAAAGATTTTAGTGATATACCACGAAAATCTCTAATTCTAGGCAATGCTACATTAATTAAACGGTCAAAAAACTCGTACATCTTCTTGCCGCGTAGTATTACGCAACAACCGATAGGCAGGCCTTTTCTGAGCTTAAAATTCGAGATAGCCTTCTTGGCCCTGGTCATAATAGGCATCTGGCCCACAAGTTGAGCCAGCTCCTTTTGAGCATCCTCGACAAGCTTTGCATCCTGCGCACCTAAACCTATACCCATATTAACAGTGATCTTTGTAATGCATGGAACTTGAAACTTATTCTTGTAAGCAAACTTCGTTATCATAGCCGGAACTATTTCATTAGTATATTTATCCTGTAATCTTGACTTCTTAGCTATTTCTATACCAGCATTCATACTATCCACCATTCTCTATATTGTCTCTTTACAATTCTTGCAGATCCTTACCTTTTTACCATCTGATAACTGAGTAAAACCTACTCTGGCAGGCTTGCTGCACCTTGTACAGATCATCGCAACGTTAGAAATATTAATAGCGTTCTCCTTCTGGATAACGCCGCCTTTAGGGTTTTCCTGGGTCTTCCTAGTATGCTTTTTAAGATAATTGATACCCTCAACAATAATCTTGCTATTTGCCGGAAACATCTTAAGCACCTTACCGGTTTTTCCTTTATCCTTACCTGCTATTACTTTAACCACATCATTTTTCTTTATCTTCATGCTTAATCCTTATATTACCTCAGGTGCTAATGATACTATCTTCATAAATTCTCTCTCCCGTAATTCACGGGCAATAGGGCCAAAGATTCTTGTGCCGAGCGGATTACCTGTACCATCAATAATAACACACGCGTTCTTATCAAACTTTAAACGCGAACCATCTTTCCTGCTTATAGGATGACGGGTCCTTACAATAACAGCCTTTACAACCTCTCCCTTTTTAACTGTTGCCTCAGGCGTTGACTCCTTAATATTGCACGCTATAATGTCACCTATATGGGCATAGCGCTTGGCTGAACGCCCAAGGACCTTAATGCACGATGCCTTTCTTGCCCCGGTATTATCAGCAACATCTAATATTGTTCTCATCTGTATCATTATTGCCTCGCCTCCACTACTTCCTGCAGGCGCCATCTCTTTTCTTTTGAGAGAGGCCTGGTCTCTATTATCTTTACAGTATCACCAAGCTTAGCCACGTTCTTTTCATCATGAACCTTGAATTTAGCGTATCTTTTAATAATTTTTTTATACATAGCATGCTTAGTCAATCTCATCACCTTCACTACGATTGTCTTATCCATCTTATCACTGGAAACAAGCCCTATCAACTGCTTGCGCGATGTGGTTATCTCTTTTTTGTCATTTTGCATAAGATTCTTCCTTTAAGATTGTCTTAATTCTCGCTACATCTTTCTTTATACGAGAGATATTAGCTGAATTTTCAATAGTACCTGTTTTTGCCTGAAACAGAAATTTTGAAAGCTCTTGTTTTAAGGATAGCACCTTATGATTAAGTTCATCCTTTGTCATATTCCTTAAGTCCTGGGGCTTCATATGTGTCTCCTGGATGTGAATTTAGTCCTAAAGGGCAGCTTGCTCGCAGCCAGTCTCATCGCTTCGCGTGCCAGCTCTTCCGGTAGCCCTTCTATCTCAAACAGGATACGTGCTCTTCTAATAACAGCTACCCATGTCTCAGGCATACCTTTACCTTTGCCCATTCTTGTCTCAGCCGCCTGCTTAGTTACCGGCTTATCAGGAAAAACCCTTATCCATATCTTGCCGCCTCTATTTGTGTGTCTTGTCAACGCGACACGAGCAGCCTCTATCTGGGTATTGGTAAGCCAAGCGTTCTCAAGCGCCTGAAGTCCGTGTTCACCAAAGCATACAGCGTTTCCTGACGTTGCCATACCGCAGCGACGTCCTCTATGGGCTTTACGATATTTAACTCTTTTGGGCATCAAGACCATCTTGAACCAACTCCTTCGCTTTGCTTTTTTCAGGCAGTATGTCGCCTTTATATATCCACACTTTAACTCCGATACACCCATAAGTAGTATGAGCTTCGGTAAAACCATAATCTATATCTGCCCTGAAAGTCTGCAATGGTATGCTACCACGTCTGTAGCCTTCAGTACGGGCAATCTCCGCCCCCCCTAATCTTCCTGCGCACTGGAGCTTTATACCTCCGGCGCCGCTCTCCATCGCCTGCTGTAAAGCCCGCTTCATAGCTCGCCTAAAAGCTATTCTCTTCTCGAGCTGATAGGCTATATTCTCAGCTACAAGTTGGGCCTCCATATATGGCTTCTTTATCTCTTTTATATCAATGTATATCTCTTTGTCAGTCATCTTATTCAATTCTTCTCTGAGCCTGTCTATATCAGCACCTTTACGGCCTATAATTATACCCGGCCTAGCACTAAAGATTATGACTCTAACTCTGCCGCTGGCTCTTTCGATCTCGATCTTTGAGATAGCCGCGGTCTTAAATGTTTTAAGAACGTATTTCTTTATCTTGATATCTTCTAAGAGTAGGCCAGAAAAATCTTTTTTCTTCGCGAACCATCGAGATTTCCATGTATATATAAAGCCGACTCTCAATCCGTACGGGTGTGATTTATGCCCCACTTTTTACTCCTTCTCTTCAGCCATAGGCTGATCCGCCTTCGGCGGAAGCTTTTTAACTTTTTCCAGTTTTCTTTTTAATCTCTTTTTTCTTATGTATTTTAGCTGGTGCTTT
>CAZDLP010000037.1:5959-9457 GCA_964506565.1 uncultured Planctomycetia bacterium | reverse complement strand
GCACTGTTTAGTAAGACCGGGTGGATGCGTTATATTTCGCATTTAGACCTCCTAAGGCTTTTTAATAGAGTATTGCGCAGGGCAGGCTTTAAGATTTATCTAAGCAAGGGTTTTAACCCACGTCCTGTTATAAGGGTTAAGAAAGCGTTAAAGCTAGGTATTGAGAGCAGGGATGAAGAGGTTGAATTTTTGCTTGAAGAGACTATCAGTCCGCTTAGTTTTAAGGAGAGGTTTAATAAGCAGTTACCTGAAGGCGTTAAAATATTAGAGATGAAGACATAAACTTTTAACATTACATGGAAGGGAGCAACAGTATAATATGCAGGAGATACTTATAAATATAGAAGCAGGAGAACGCAGAGTAGCAATTTTGCGTGATAAGAAGCTTGAGTGGTACTTTGTGGAGAGGATTGCGGAAAAAAGAATTGTCGGCAATGTGTATAAGGGTTCTGTCAGTTCAGTATTAAATGGCATGGGTGCGGCTTTTGTTGATTGCGGCCTTGAAAAGAACGGTTTTCTATATGTCGATGACATTACAGCACCGCTGATAGAGGATGAGGATTCGGGGTTCTTTTTTCCGGCACATGGCCTTAAGCACCGGAATGCGAAGACAAAGATAAGTGAGGTTATAAAAAAAGGCCAGGATGTACTTGTGCAGATTACCAAGGAACAGCTCGGTACTAAGGGTGCTCGCCTTACAACGCACATATCTCTTCCGGGCAGGTACCTTGTACTTATGCCTACGTCAAAGCGCATAGGAGTATCCCGCAGGATAGGGGAAGATGAAGAGAGGCGCAGGATAAAGACCTTGTTGCATGAGATAAAGCTTCCCAAGGATGTAGGGCTTATTGCCAGGACCGCGGCTGAGGGCTGCAACAAGAGAGAGCTAGTCAGAGACGCGACTTACCTTTTAGATGTCTATAAAAAGATAAGCAGCGTGTCAAAGAGACAAAAATCCCCGGTTCTTGTTTTTGAGGAGTTTGATATAGCCTTAAAGATCGTAAGGGATTTTTTAAGTGATGACACAGCAAAAGTAACAGTAGATGAGATACGGGAGTTTAAGCGTCTTAAGGCATTTATTGGCAAGATTGCGCCAAAATACAGAAACAAACTGCGCTTTCACAAAGACCCTGTTCAGCTTTTTGAAAAACATAATGTAGAGAAGGAGATCGACAAGCTTTTCGAGCGCAAGATATATTTAAAATGCGGCGGTTATATCACTATTGAGCAGACAGAAGGTATGATAGCCATCGATGTAAATAGCGGCAGGTTTACAGGCAAGAAGAATCTTGAGGATACTATATACAAGGTCAATAAAGAGGCTGCCGAAGAAGTAGCACGCCAGTTACGCCTGCGTGACATAGGCGGTATCGTAATTATAGATTTTATTGATATGGATATTCCCCCACATAAAAAGGAGGTCTATTCTATATTACAGAACGCGCTTAAAAAGGATAAGGCAAAGACCAATCTTATATCTTTTTCAGAGCTCAATATTGTAGAGATGACCAGGCAGCGCGTGAGAAAAAGCCTCGAAAGCGGTTCTTATACAAATTGCGCTTATTGCGGCGGCAAGGGCATAGTAAAATCAGATAGCGCGATAGTAATATCAGCCCTAAGAAAGATAAAGAGTTTTCTAAAGGTCAGAAGGCCTCACAAGATGTCTATTGAGATAATTGTCCATCCACGTATAGCGCAGCGGTTGGTGACCAATGACTCTGCTGCGGTTGATAACTTAAAGAAGGTCTTTAACCGCCGTATAGCAGTCGTATCTGATGATACCCTGCATATAGAAGAGATAAAGATTAAGGCGGTCAATTAATTTTTTTACTTGCCATATATTTATATATATGTTATACTTGCAACTAAATTTTAATGTGTTAATCTGCAAGTTTTTTACACAGTAAGAAGAAGGGCCGTGTAGAGCACTTATTATTTTAAAAAAAGGAGAATTTTACCAAATGTATGCAATCATTGAAGTTGGAGCAAGGCAGGAGAAGGTAAAAGTAGGCGATTCGTTTGATATGCCGCGCACAACAAAGAAAAAAGAGGTTTCTTTTGATAAGGTGCTTATGACTATATCCGGCAAAGAAGCTGTCATAGGTGCGCCCTATATAAAGGGCATGAAGGTAATATGCGATATAGTAGGCGATAAAAAGGGCCCAAAGACTATAGCATTTAAGTTTAAGAGAAGAAAGAGCTATAAAAGGAAGATCGGGCACCGCGATCTATTAACAAGAGTAAAGGTTAAAGAGATAAAATAAACACAGTATATCAGAATAGTTTCTAACAATTAAATACGATTTAAAACTAATAAACAAAGAGGAAGTCAATGGCACATACAAAATCAAAAGGTTCTATAAGCAATGGTAGGGATAGCGCGTCGCAAAGGCTTGGCATCAAGCGTTATGGGGGCCAGCTTGTAAGTGCGGGTTCTATAATAGTTCGGCAGCGTGGTACCAAATTTCACCCTGGCCTAAATGTGGGCATTGGTAAAGATGATACTCTTTTCGCGAAAATTGATGGTACCGTAAGGTTCAGATCAAGAAAAGTAGATATCATTGCAGCATAGGTAGTATTTATGTTCATTGATACCGCCAAGATAACTGTTCAATCTGGAAGCGGCGGCAAGGGCGTAGATACCTTTTACAGGGATAAGCTGAACATGAAAGGCTATCCTGACGGCGGTGACGGTGGACATGGTGGCGATGTTATATTAAGGGTGAGCACGAATGTGCACACCCTTATTAATTTTAGGTACCGTCAATTATTCAAGGCCAAAGATGGGGTCCACGGAAGGTCCAAGGGGGCGCGCGGTAAAAACGGTGAAACGCTTTTAATAGACGTGCCCGAGGGAACCCTTGTTTATGATTTTTTAAACAAGGACCTGATAAGGGACCTGGTAAAAGAAGGCGACGAGCTTCTTGTCGCCAAAGGTGGTATAGGCGGCAGGGGCAATAGAAGTCATAAAAATGCTACCCCCGGAGAAAAAGGTCAGGAGAGAAAGCTCTTCTTAGAGCTTAAATTACTTGCCGATGTTGGCATAATAGGCCTTCCTAATGCCGGAAAATCAACACTTATATCCAAGATTTCCAAGGCGCATCCAAGGATAGCCTCGTTTGCCTTTACAACAAAGGCCCCAGTTCTTGGCGTAGTAGAATATGATGGTGACAAGAGATTTAAGATAGCCGAGATTCCGGGGCTTATTGAGGATTCACATAAGGGAAAGGGCTTAGGGGATAAATTCCTTCGCCATGCCGAGAGGACAAAGTTTTATGTTCACCTTATTGATCTCTCAAAGCCAAGCGCTGAAGAGGTGCTCTCAGATTATAATCAAATAAATACAGAGCTTTCACTCTATAGTGAAAAGCTTAGATCTAAAACGCAGATTATAGTAGGCAATAAGATTGATGTAGATGGATCAAAAGATAATCTTGAATTTTTGAGGAAAAAAATAAAGAAGGATATTATCTCGATCTCCGCAAAAGACGCGATAGG
>CAZDLP010000037.1:0-5859 GCA_964506565.1 uncultured Planctomycetia bacterium | reverse complement strand
CATGAAAAAGAAAATAATAGTAGTAAAAGTCGGCACCGCGGTTCTTAGCAAGGCAAAACGCCTCTCAAGGCATAAGACAGGCAAGCTTGACCCGGTCTTTATAAAGTCGCTTATTGCTCAGATATGTAAGCTCAAGAGATTAGGTCTTAATGTTATACTCGTATCATCCGGTGCCATAGGAGCGGGCATGGAGGCGATAGGGCTATCCAGCCGTCCTGGAAACCTCAATAAACTGCAGGCATGTGCCGCTATTGGGCAGGGCAAGCTTATGAAGCTCTATGAAGAGAATTTTCGTTTTCACGGCAAACACGCCGCGCAGATACTCCTTACAAGAGAAGATTTTTCCAGCAGCAAAAGGATAGATATGGCAAAGCATACTATCATGAGCCTGCTCAATGATTTTAACGCGGTCCCTGTTATAAATGAGAATGATACTATAGCCACAGAAGAGATAAAATTCAGTGACAATGATATGCTTTCAGCGCTTGTGGCGAGATTTGTTGGCGCGCACGCGCTTGTTATTCTTACAGATGTTGATGGGTTATATGACCCAAGTGATAAAAAAGTGATACCGATAGTAAAAAGCGTAAATAAAACAATTGAGAAGATGGTAGAACCTTCCAAAAGCGCTCTTGGCAGAGGCGGCATGTTAAGTAAGATTCAGGCAGCAAGGATCGCCACATTAGCAGGCATAAAGTGTGTGATCGCCAATGGCAGGGTTAAGGATGTATTACTTAGAATAGATAAGTCATCTAAGATAGGCACTGTTTTTTTACCTGCATTAAAGAAAAAGAGAATATAGTATGACACTTAAAGCATTGGTTCAGAAAACAGCAAGGCAAGCCAAGGCAGCCTCCAGGATATTGGCCAAGTCTTCTACGCAGCTTAAGAATAAGGCCCTTGAAAATATGGCACGTAGCTTAAGAAAAAAAGCCAATATTATTATCAGGGAGAATAAGAAGGATCTTTTAGCTGCAAAGAAGGCCAATCTCTCAAAGGCCATGATAGATAGGCTTAGCCTGAATAAGAAGCGCATTGAGGAGATGGCAGCCTCTATAGACGCGGTTATAAAATTAAAGGATCCATGTGGAGCGATAGATAAGATGTGGAAGAGGCCTAACAGGCTCGTTATCGGAAAGATGAGGGTGCCTATAGGTTTGATCGGCATTATATACGAATCACGGCCAAATGTTACATCAGACTGCGCGACCCTCTGCATAAAGAGCGGTAACGCGGTTATATTAAAGGGAGGCAAAGAGTCCATAAATTCAAATCTCGCGATATATAAGATACTAAGAGCCGCCTTAAAAGAGAGTGGGCTTCCTGAGGATTGTATAAGCATGGTTGAGTCTGTTGATAGAAAGGTAGTCGCTTACTTGCTGGAGATGGATGATTGCCTTGACCTTATTATTCCGCGTGGAGGCGAGGCGCTTATAAGGATGATAGCTGATAAATCAAAGATACCTGTTATTAAGCATTATAAAGGTGTTTGCCATGTATATGTCGATAAAGAGGCAGACCTTAAAAAGGCTTTAAATATATCTATAAACGCCAAGGTGCAGCGTCCGGGTGTTTGCAACGCTATGGAGACATTGCTTGTGCATAAAGATATAGCCGGGGATTTCCTGCCAAAGGCGATAGATGCATTGGTAGCCGAAGGCGTAGAGATAAGAGGTTGTACACGCACCAGGGAGCTTTCAAAGAATATAAAGAAGGCAACAGAATCTGATTGGTACGAGGAATTTCTAGATCTTATACTGGCTGTCAAGGTAGTAAGGAATACAGAGGAGGCGATAAATCATATCGCAAAGTATGGTTCAGGCCATTCTGATTCTATTGTAACTGAAAATTATGATACATCGCTTAAATTCTTAAAAGAGGTTGATTCTGCCTGTGTATACGCTAACGCCTCAACGCGCTTTACAGATGGATATCAATTCGGTTTTGGCGCGGAGATAGGTATTAGCACAGATAAGATACATGCCCGCGGGCCCATGGCGCTCGAGGAGCTTACGATATATAAATATATAATATTTGGTAGCGGCCAGATAAGGAAATAGCAAAAAATATGCGTATCGGATTATTTGGTGGTACATTCAACCCGGTGCATAACGGTCATATCGCGTTGGCGTCGCGTGCAAAAGCCAAATTAAGACTAGATAAGGTAATTTTTATACCGGCATATTTTCCGGTTCATAAGGATGCTGTCGAGATAGCTGATTCAAAAGACCGGCTCGCCATGATAGAGTTTGCTATAGAAAAACAATCAGGGTTTGAGGTATCACCCTATGAGATAGACAAGAAGGAAAAGGTCTACTCAGTTGAGACTATCCGATATTTTAAGGATAGCTACCCACAAGGGACAGAGATATTTTTCTTAGCCGGCGCAGATGCCTTGCCCGGGCTTAATACATGGAAGGACCTGGATAAGATATTCACGCTTTGCGAATTTGTTATCTTTACCAGGCCGGGTTTCCTAATGGAGAATGTGCTTAAGCAGGTGATAGCCGTAGATATGGATGAGGTTGATGTATCTTCTATACAGATAAGAGAACGCGTGATAAAGGATGACCCTATAAGTGAGCTGGTGCCGTTTCAGGTAGTGGATTATATAGCAAAGAAAAACCTGTATAAACATCCGAGGTGAAAAATGTATGACGCATATTTATATAAGAAAGATAAGGAATTAAAAACAGGCCTTACACGTGATGAGATAGCCCGGGCTGTTAAGGACGAATCCGGACTTTTATGGCTTGATATAAAAGCAGCTACCCCAGATGAGATAGATATGCTCTCAAGCATCTTTCATTTTCACCCACTTACTGTCGAAGACTGCATCATGCCCAATGCCCGCTCCAAGGTTGAGATGTTCGAGCATTACCTTTTTGTCAATATCTTCGCTATAGAGCTTCATTCTGATCAGGAAGAGGAACTAAGAACCGTTGAGCTGGACTGCTGTCTGGGAAGAAACTTTCTCGTAACTGTTCATGCTGATAATGTAAGGTCGGTCGCCACCATAAAAGAGAAGATAGGCAAGCATTCCCCAACATTGGAGCATGGCGCTGATTTTTTGTTTTGCTCTATTATAGATATGATGATTGATAATTATTTCCCGATAATCAACATGTTTGATGATAGGGTAGACGATGTCAGTGACGATATCTTTAAAGACCCTGATCAGTCCACTCTTAATAAAATATATAGCCTAAAAAACGAGATAATGTTTTTACGCCGCACCGTTGGCCCACAGGCAGATACGGTCAATATGCTGATAAGGGGCGGATCCAAATTTATCACACCCTCGCATATTGCGTATTTTAGGAATATATATGATAACCTTATAAGGCTGACAGATACCATAGGTACGTCGCGTGATATCATTACAAGCGCTCTCGAGGCATATAATTCCGTTGTCTCAAACCGCCTAAATGAGGTCATGAAGACCCTTACTGTAATAGCGACTATTGTGATGCCTTTAACGCTCTTAGCGAGTATATATGGCATGAACTTTAAGAACATGCCGGAGCTTTCAAGTAAATTTGGTTACCCTGTTGTCATAGGTATCATGCTTTCTATATCCGCTGCTATGCTTTACTACTTTAAACGAAAGAAATGGCTCTAATATAATATGTTCTTAGGCCTTTTGCTTCTGACATTACTTATCCTTTCCGCCTTTTTCTCAGGTTCTGAGACAGCGCTTTTTTCACTTACAGGTTTTCAGAAAAAGAAGATACAAGCAGATAATCCATCCGCTTCAAATACCATATCTCTTTTATTAAAATCCCCTACACGCACACTTGCCACTATATTAATCGGCAACATGTTTGTAAATATCGCCGCTACCAGTATAGCGACCATATTATCCATATCACTTTTTGGCGCTAATGGTGTGGCGGTCTCTATAGTCTTTATGACCCTAATCCTATTGATCTTCGGCGAGGTTACCCCAAAGACCTATGCCATGAGCAACCCAGAAGGGTTTTCAATATTTTGTTCAAGACCACTTCATATATTCGGTAAATTGATATGGCCTATAAGGCGACTCTTACGTATCGTATCTGATATCTTTATTATGCTTCTTACCCGCAAGAAGAATACAAATCCATATATTACCGAGAGTGAACTCAAGGCGCTTATGACCATCAGCAGGAAAGAAGGCATAATAGATGATGACGAGGAAGAGATGATACACTCTATCTTCGAGCTTGGTGACCGCAGTGTTGACGAGATAATGAGACCCCGCGTTGATGTAGTAGGCTGCGAAAAGCAATCTTCGGCAAAAGAGCTTATAAGCATAATGAAGAAATCCAAGCATACAAAGATACCTATATATGAGGAAACAATAGACAAGATAATAGGGGTTATATACACCAAGGAGTTTATGCTAAAGCATAAGGGTAAGCTCGCCCCCTTTATCAAAAAGCCCCTATATGTTCCTGAGACCGAGAAGATAGACGACTTGATAGTCAAGTTTCAATCAGCCAAGATATATATAGCTGTTGTCCTTGATGAATTTGGCGGCACCTCAGGCATTGTTACCTTAGAAGATGCCTTAGAGGAGATAGTAGGCGAGATAAAAGATGAATATGACAAGGAGATAGTCCCTATTAAGCAGGAGGAAGACGGCTCTTACACAATATCAGGTAAGGTAGCGATAAGGGATGTAAATGACGAACTTGATATATCGCTTCCCATGGATCAGGTCACAACTATAAACGGCCTTTTGCTTTTACTCTTTGAGAAAGTCCCGAAACAGGGTGAGCACGTCAGGATAAAAGGTGTAGGATTTAAGGTGCTTGAGGTAAAGAATAATATGGTTGTAAAGGTGAGGGCTACAGTATCACCTATAGCGCAGGAAGAAGATTCTAAGGACAGCTTGTAATGACTATACTATATATTATCATTATTATAATAGCGATAATCTTTGAAGGGTTCTTTTCAGGCTCTGAGATAGCTATTATATCTCTTAACAGGATACGCCTAAGGATACTCTCTGAGGCAAAAGAGAAAAAAGCACTGCTTATCCAGTCCATGCTTAAAAACCCTAACAGGCTCTTAGCTACGACACTTGTAGGCACTAATATCGCGGTTGTCGTATCATCATCACTCTGTACAAGATTATTATATGATAAATACGGGTCTGATACCGGGTGGATGACGACCCTCTTGCTCTCACCGCTTATACTTGTCTTTGCGGAGTTTATACCAAAGGCTGTATTCTCACATGGCGCCAATAGGATAACATTCTATCTGGGCACAGTGTTAAAATTTTTCTGGAAGATACTTTATCCTATCGTATGGCTGGTCAATATATTTGTAAACGCTATCCTTACTATGATAAACGGTAAAAAATCACTCAAAAAGAAGAGCCCTTTTGTGACCAAGGATGAGATAAGGTATCTTATAAAAGAGAGTGAGGCTCAAGGTCATATAGATACATACGAGCGTTCTATTATATATAAGATATTCGATATCGGAAAGAAGAAGATTAATTCTGTTATGAACAGGCTTGATGAGCTTGTTTATATTCAGGAGTTAGCTACAATAGATGACCTGCTTAAAAAGGCAAGAGAAACGGGTTATTCAAGATTTCCGGTCAAGACATTAAAAGGCAATTTTATAGGTATAATCAATATCTTAGATATTGTCTACCAAGAGGATAAGACCCAGCCATTAAAGAATTTCTTACGTCCCTTAGAATATGTTGAAGCGGATATGTATGTTGATAACGCGTTATTCCGCATTAAATCCAAGAAACAGACCCTCGCTATCACCGTAGATTCAGAGGATAAGCCTATAGGGTTTTTCACTATGGAAGACCTCCTCGAAGAGCTTATCGGCGAAATCGATTAATTAAGG
>CAZDLP010000036.1:5209-9773 GCA_964506565.1 uncultured Planctomycetia bacterium | reverse complement strand
AATGCTCGTCCTTCTTTTGGTGGTAGAGTGACCAGTCGAAGGATTTTTTATTTATAAACATGTGATAGTATAAGATAGTAAGCAGGAGGGCTTAGGTTGAAGGTAATTATATTAATTATCTTTCTAATGTTTTTAATAGTACCTGTGTGTTTTTCTGATATTGATACGGATTTCAGCACAAGTTATGTATGCACAGATTTAGAGGGCAATCCAAGGTGGGGCGCTAAGGCTATTATCAAACACCTAAAAGATGACCCTGACGATATATTCATATTGATAGAAGACGGCATGGGCTATTACAGCGGTTTTGAAGATGAGGTATCGTGGGCATCTGTATTACGGTTTAAAAGCACTAAAGATATTATAAGGCCTATCAAGGCAGAGAAGCGAGTTTTTAATAAGGCCAAGGAATTACTTGTTATAGAGACCCAGGAATTCGATTATACTGATAAAAAGATATTGTGTACAAAGAAGGACAAGATCAAAAATCATGAAACAACGAGAGAGTTTAATTTTTCCTCTGACCCGATAAACAGGTTAGCGCTCTCTCTTTATGTGCAGAAACTACTAAGCAACGGTATAATGGAAAAAAGAGTGGATCTACTGACCGCTGATCCGAGTCTTGTTTCGGTGGATATTAAGGTAATCAATGAAGAGGTCATTGATATACACAATAAAGAGTTGCTAACTTTTAAGTTATGCCTTGATCCTAACCTCGGGCTTTTGAGTATATTTAAGGTTTTTTTGCCAAAGGCATATACCTGGCATCTGGCACAAGGCGGCTTCGCGTGGTTAAAGTATAAGGGCCCGGAGAGCAGCCCGACATCTATAAAAGTATTAATTGAAACCAAAGGTTGAGATTATGATACAAGCGATAATACCTGACCGGTTCAAAAAAGAGTATAAGCAAGAGCTTGCAAGGCTTTTTCATCAAAGGATAAACCTTTTCTGCTATGTAGCGATATGCATCTTTTTATTGGAGGTCCTGCTGGGGTCTATATTTTTTAAGCATCTGTTAGGCGCTAAAGACATGCCCGGTATTATCGGTGGAATCGCGTTCGCTATTATATCGCTTGTAACGGGTAATATAACAAAAAAACTATGGTATCAGAAGGCAAGAGCATTGATATTTAGTTTTCTTCTGATATCGATCGCGATATTAGCTGTGACGGCGCACCCTGAAATAATGTCTTTCATGGGCGTAGGGCTTGTACTTATCGCGCTATTTATGACTATATTGCTTCTGCCATGGAGCCTTATAGAGGCGGTTATTATAGGTGCGTTTACGCTAGTTAGTTTTCTTATGGTCTACATCTCTTCTAACGTACTTCCCAGTGCTGAGATATTAGGCATAAACGCAATCTTGCTTTTTGTAGCTGTCTTTGTTGCTGTTGTGGCTGAGGCAAGTGAGGATATATCCAGAAGAAAGATATTCGCAGCGGGAAAAGAGATAGACGAAAAGAGCGCTTTAATGGCGAAGGAACTAGAGCTCGCTAAAAAGATACATAAGAGCATAATACCTCATTCAGTCAACCATAAGCTCGCTGACATAGCTGTGATGTATAAACCTATGTTCTATATGGGTGGGGATTACGCGAAGTTTCATTTTATAAATAACGATAAATTATTATTCATAGTAGCGGATGTTACCGGTCACGGCGTATGTTCAGCGCTATTAGTAAACAGGGTCCACGCTGAAATAGAACGGCTTGCAAGAGGAGATGACCTATCGCCGGGCGCTATCCTTAAAGAACTAGATGAATTTATAAATAAAGATTTTGGAAAGATGGGCTTTTTCTTAACAGCCTTTTGCGGGCTTTTGGATTTTTCAAATAACAAACTAATATATTCAAACTACGGCCACCCGCCACAGATACTATTGCAGTCTAAGGAAAATTCTATCGTGCTTATGCAGCCACAGACTTTTTTAATGGGCATAGGCATGGACGCAAGCAGTATACACAACAACGATATAGCGTTTGCCCCCGGAGACAGGCTTATCCTCTTTACAGACGGGATAATTGAGGCAAGAGACTCCTCAAAGCAGGAGTTTGGCAGTAAGCGACTAGAGGATTTTGTGCAGGATAATAATATCCTGGATGTAGAGACATTCAATGAAACACTTATGAAAGAACTTGATGATTTCCAATCAGGGGTACAAGACGACGATGTCTTTCTTCTTACAATACAAACAAAGGAGCAATAAAAATGCCAAGGACTATTGATTTAAAAAATATCAGGAATATCGGAATAATGGCTCATATTGATGCCGGCAAGACAACGCTTACTGAGCGTATACTATTTTACACGGGCATATCTCATAAGATAGGCGAGGTCCATGACGGTAATGCGCAGATGGACTGGATGAAGCAGGAACAGGAGAGAGGCATTACTATCACATCCGCTGCTACAACCTGTTACTGGCAGGATTGCAGGATTAATATTATTGATACCCCCGGACACGTTGACTTTACAGTAGAGGTTGAAAGGTCATTACGTATCTTAGACGGGGCTGTAGCAGTATTTTGCGCTGTTGGAGGTGTTGAGCCGCAATCCGAGACAGTCTGGCGACAGTCTGATAAATACGCTGTGCCAAAGCTCGCGTTTATAAATAAGATGGATCGTGTTGGAGCTGATTTCTTTGCTGTGAAAGAGGCTATAAAGAAAGACTTAGGCGCTCATGTTATACCTTTGCAGATACCCATAGGTGCGGAAGATAATTTTAGGGGCGTTATCGACCTTATTGAGATGAAGGCTTATATATATGACAACGATTCAACAGGTAAAGATTTTAGTGTAGAGGAGATCCCCGATGACTATAAAGAGCAGGCAAAGGAATATCATCATATCATGGTTGAGAAGGCGGTCGAGCTCTGCGATAACCTTATGGAGAAATATCTTGAGTCAGAGGAGTCTATAACGCCCCAAGAGCTTATAGATGCTATACGTATAGGTACGATATCCAATAAGATAGTTCCTATACTCTGTGGTTCAGCATTTAAGAATAAAGGCGTACAGCAGCTTCTTGACGCTGTAAATACCTACCTGCCATCACCATTTGATACAAGTGCTATCAAGGGCATCAGTCCTGATGACGCGGAGGTGTCTCTTGAGAGAAAGCCTGATGATGCTGAGCCTTTTTCAGCTCTCGCGTTTAAGGTGCAGTCAGATCCCCATATGGGTAAATTGATATATTTCAGGGTCTATTCAGGATCATTAAAAGCAGGTTCATATGTATTGAATGCTACAAGAGGCAAGAAGGAGAGAATCGGCAGGATACTACAGATGCACGCGAATGACAGAGCGATAAGAGAAGATATATTTACAGGAGATATAGCTGCTGCCATAGGGCTGGACAGGACAAAGACAGGCGATACTCTCTGCGCTGAAGATAGTCCTATCTTGTTGGAGGCTATTGAGTTTCCGGCACCTGTTATGTCCTTAAGCATCAAGCCGCAAAGTCAGGTAGACCAGGATAAGCTTAGCAAGGGGCTTATAAGATTAGCGGATGAAGACCCCACATTTACTGTCAAGACAGATGAGGAGACCGACGAGGTTATACTCTCAGGCATGGGCGAGCTTCATCTTGAGATTATTGTGGACAGGCTAAAGCACGAGTTTAATGTAGAAGCGGAGGTTGGCGCGCCAAAGGTTGCTTACAGAGAGACAATCTTTAGGCAGACCAAGGAGAGCTACAAACATTCAAAGCAGACAGGCGGCAGAGGCCAGTACGGGCATGTGGAGATTATTCTCGAACCGGTTGAGGCAGGCAAGGGCTTTGAGTTTATAAACAAGATAAAAGGTGGATCTATACCAAAGGAGTATATACCTGCGGTCGAAAAAGGCATAATAGCCGCTATGCAGCGAGGTATATACGCGGGATATCCGGTCGTAGATGTCAAGGTTACTCTTGTTGATGGCTCATACCATGAGGTGGATTCCTCAGAAATGGCGTTTAAGATAGCCGGTGCTGAATGTTTCAAATCAGCGTTTTTAAAATCAGGCCCGGTTATTCTGGAGCCACAGATGTCCGTTGAGATAACCACCCCTGAAGAGTACATGGGAAATGTGACAGGTGATATATGCTCAAGACGCGGAAAGATAATGGCTATGGAGGCAAAGGCAACTCAGCAGGTTGTTGTTGCCGAGGCGCCTCTTTCAGAGATGTTTGGATATGCATCCGCGTTACGCACATTAACAAGTGGACGCGCAGGATACTCGATGCATTTTGAGAAATACGCTAAAGCGCCTAATTCTCTGACAGAAAAAGTGCTGGAAGAGGCAAGGAAGGCAAAGGAAGCAAGAGAATCAAAATAAGCTTTTAACGAAGCTAAAATGATATTAAAAAAAAGGACACTTACTTGAAGATAGGTATAATAGGTCTGCCACAAACAGGCAAAAAGACATTTTTTCAGATACTCACTGGCCATGAATTGACAGAGAAGGATATTGTATCAGGAAAGCCGATAAAGAATATAGCTGAGATCAAAGATCCTAGATTTGATATACTCTCTGATATGTATAATCCAAAAAAGAATGTCAGGGCAAGGGTAGAGATAGAGAT
>CAZDLP010000036.1:0-5109 GCA_964506565.1 uncultured Planctomycetia bacterium | reverse complement strand
CTTCTTTTAAAGATAAAGGAGCATCTGGATAAGAATCTTCCTTTAAGGCTGTTAAGCCTTGATAGCGATGAGAAAAAACTGATATCAAGTTATCCATTTATAACATTTAAAAAGATGCTTATCGTGCTTAATGTTTCAGAGGACGATATATTAAATAATTCCATAATTGAAGATATGCGGGAGAGGTATAAGGATGCCGATCTTTATATAATGCCTGCATGCGCTAAGGTAGAATCTGAGATAGCATCTCTTGAGACAGAGCAGGAAAGAGAAGAGTTCTTGCAGGCGCTTGGAATAAAGGAGCCTGCTGCCAATGTGATGACAAGGTTATGCATAAAGGCGCTTAACCTGATATCATTTTTTACTGTCGGACCTGACGAGGTGCGCCAATGGAGTGTTGCCGCAGGTTCATCAGCGCCGGAGGCCGCGGGTGTTATACATACTGACCTGCAAAAAGGTTTTATCCGCGCGGAGGTTATAAAATATGACGACCTTATCACATTAGGGAGCGAGGCAAAGGTCAAGGAATCAGGAAAAGCTTATTTAAAGGGTAAGGATTATATTGTAGAAGACGGTGATCTTCTTGACATCAGATTTAATGTATAAAGAGCTAAAGGAGTAAAAATATGGCAAAGGAAAAATTTTCATTCGATATAGTTTCAGATGTAGATATGCAGGAGGTTGATAACGCTATACAGCAGGCAAAGAAAGAGCTAGGCAATAGATATGATTTTAAAGGTTCAAAATCTACAATAGAGTATAATCGTGAAGAGAAAAAGATAACCCTGGTCACACCTGATGATTTTAAGCTCCGCTCTTTAAAAGATATAGTCCTTACAAGGATAGTAAAAAGAGGAATATCGCCAAAGGCGCTTGATTTTTCAGAACCGGAAAAGGTCTTCAGCGGGCATCTGAAGCTGGAGGCGTTGATTACAACAGGCATTGAAAAGGAAAAAGCAAGAGAGCTTGTAAAGATTATTAAGAACCTTGGATTAAAGGTACAGTCACAGATTGAAGGGGAGAAGGTAAGAGTATTTGCCCCTAAGAAGGATGATTTGCAGACTGTTATGCAGCATTTAAAGGATCTGGATTTTTCTATACCACTTCATTTCAATAATTACAGATAAGGAATGCGCATATTTAATACACTGTCTTTGCGAGGAGCGTTAGCGACGAAGCAATCCCTAGTAATAATAGTGGTAGCAATCATTTTCTGTCCATATTTAGCAAGCTTATATGCTCAAGATGACGATTTTGACCTCCAGAGGGGACGCATGGTTAAAGAGCAGCTGGAATCAAGAGGCATAAGAGACGAGGCTGTACTTTCCGCGATGAGAAAGGTAGAGAGGCACTTATTTGTGCCTTCTGATCTGGTCGATTTCGCCTATGCGGACAGGCCCTTGCCTATAGGGCATGACCAGACAATATCACAGCCATATATAGTAGCGTATATGACAGAGGCTGCGAAACTTAAGCCCGGGGATCGTGTTCTTGAGATAGGCACAGGAAGCGGGTATCAGGCAGCGGTCTTAGCAGAGATAGTTAGTAAGGTCTATAGCGTTGAGATATTAGAACCCTTGGCAGTATCCGCAGAGAAAAGGTTTAAATCTTTAGGCTATGATAATGTATGTGTAAAACTTGGAGATGGGTATAAGGGGTGGGAAGAGTTCGCTCCTTATGAAGCAATAATAGTTACCGCGGCGCCGCCAAAAATACCAGAGAAGCTTCTTGAGCAGCTTGCTATTGGTGGAAGAGCGGTCATGCCTGTAGGTTCAATATATCAGGAGCTTTATCTTATTACCAGGACTGAGGGTGGATATAATAGAGAAACTCTCCTGCCGGTAAGGTTTGTACCAATGGTGCATGATAAGGATTAGTGGATACTACGTGATGGTCAGGTGCTTATCAATCCCCGCTATCTTGAATACTTTCTTAACATTTGGCTGTACATTAATCAATAAAAAATCCTGAACATCGGGTTCCTTTTTAGCCATCAGGCACATACTAAGGAACATTGAGGCTATATAACTTACCTCTTTTAGATCAAAGACAACAGGTAGCTTTGCCTCGCGTATTTTCTTAAAAAGTTCTTCCTCGCAATTCACGCAGTTTTCTGTTTCCATATTGCTTAAAAATAAGCAGACCAATTTTTCATCTTCTAATTTAAATTGCAACATATCTTTACTCCTAATCTTTTTTAGTAGTTACGGTTAAACTCATCCTCAAGCGTTTTTGTGTCAATAGATTCATCAAGATATAGACTCGTATCAAACTTTTCCAGGCGCCTGTTAACGCGTCTGCGCGCGATGCGTTGTATATTGAGTAGATGCCTTGCTGTTATATTGTCTGTGGTAATGTTTTTACCGCCGCTTCCGCAACCCAATGTAAATGATGGATGAAGGGTGTTGTATAAACCTCCCACAGCGCCTTGAGAAGAGGGGGTATTTACAACAATGCGCCCCGCATTCATAACAGATGCGAATTCCCTGATCTTTTTATCGTCATTTGAATAGATGCTTACAGTATGTCCTATGCCGCCATGAAAATTCAAGTCTATGCATAGATTTACAGCATGCTCAAAATCATTAGCAATGTAGTAAGCGAGTATAGGGGCAAGGACCTCAGAAGAGAGGGGATAATCTTTGCCTATGCCTTTAAGCGGCGCTATGAGCAGGCGTACATCAGAGGGCGCGTCGATATTAGCTAGTTTAGCGATAAAAGCCGCGGACTGGCCTACTATAGCTGCATTCATCAACCCGCGTTCTTTATCAAACGCTACATCTTCAACGCGTTTTATCTCATCATCAGAGAGGAAATACCCTTTGCGGGCTTCAATCTCTTTTTTGGCCTTATCAGCATGAGATTTATCTACAATAATAGATTGTTCACTGGCGCATACAGTGCCGTTGTCAAATGTCTTTGATGTAAATATCTGCTCGACTGCGAAACCTACATCAGCTGTTTCTCCGATATAGGCAGGCACATTGCCTGGGCCAACGCCTATAGCAGGTGTACCTGAGCTATATGCTGCTCCCACAAGGCTTGATCCTCCTGTAGCAAGAACTAAGGCGAGTTTTTTGTGTTTCATTAACGCACGGGTACCTTCAGATGACTTTGCTTCGAGCCATTGTATGCAATCCTGTGGTGCGTCTTCTTTTAAAGCTGCCTCGTAACATATGCGTGCTGTTTCATTTGAGCACTTCATCGCTCTATGGTGAGGGCTTATAATTATAGGGTTTCTCGTCTTTAGGGCGATAAGTATCTTAAACATTACTGTTGAAGTAGGGTTGGTCACAGGGATTAACGCGAAGATAGGCCCTATAGGCTGAGCGATCTCTATAATGCCACTCTCTTCATTATCAGAAATAATACCTACTGTCTTAAGATTTTTTATATCTTCATACACAAACTGTGTGGCGACGACGTTTTTTATTACCTTGTCTTCCCAGACACCCAATTTTGTTTCTTCATGTGCCATCTTTGCAAGTTTTATTCTATTCTTAAATCCGGCTTCATAGACAGCCTTGACAATGCGGTCTGTATGTTCCTGGCTCAGCTGACTAAATATAGCAGAGGCGAAAGAGGCCTTCTGCATTATATTTTCAATATCTACCCCACCTGTAGTACTTGTATCCACAACAGCTGTCTTTTCCATTATATTGACTCCTTTTTTATTATCTATTGTAATTGTTACTAAAAGCAATGTAAATTATACCAGCTCAATAATTATTTGTCAAGAAAAGGAAAGAGAGGGAACGGGCTAAACATTTTTTACAGATGAGCTTTTGTTCTTGACTGGAATGCACGCTTATGATATACTTTTAAAGAGCTTATTAAATTAGTTAATTAAAGCCTATTTTTTTGCTCTTATAATATATAACATTGATCAACAAGGAATGAATGTATGAAACAGTTATATAAAATAATATCAGTTATATTGATTATAATAATGATTGATACAAGCATGCCATCTGACTTGTTTGCGTTGCGCCCGGCTTCCCATAGACTGACAGGACTATTGGATAGCAGTCCTATATTGCCAGATAATCACTCAAGATTACTTAAAAACTATACAATTTTCACTACACCTGATGAAAGTTCGCGTAAATTTATTTCAGAAGATACCGCAATAATCAAACTTGAATTCAGCCCCTTGGCAATAGAGGAGATTGAAGTTTTCTTACAAAAAAATAGTATCACGATATATAATCTACATAGCATTCCTCATGAAAAGCTTTCTCTTCTTGTTCACCTTATGAAGAAGCTTCCTACTGCGCATATCACGGGATTAAAGATCAGATTTGCCAGAAGCGTGCTCCTTAAAAATATCCGTGGTTTCTATCTTAGCCCCGTTGACACGATCTTTTTGCCTAAAGGGCTTCATATGGCAGCATTACCTTCTGTCTTCCTCCGTGAGATAGGCCGCAGGGTCGGAGAGCGAATAGATGAAAAGATAAAACAAGACCTTTATAAGACCCGCTGGATAATGATACCGTTTTTAGGCACTGTGATACTATTCCCGATTGTCGCAGTTATATGCACACATCTGATAACACTTATGAACGCCTCATTTTCTAAATTTCAGATGGGGTTGGCCTATTTAACTTTCGCGATTCTGGTAACATGGTCTTTTGGCAGACTCTTTTTAAGTGATTTAACAAAAGATTTTGGCGCAAAGACAGGCCTATTTTTTAACAAATTTAATCTATATATTCGTGTGAATAACTCAAAGAATAAAATCACAGATCTTTCTGGGGTTACTCCCAGCAAATATTTTGCAGATGCCTACTCAGCTTATGTTTTATTAAACAGGGAGCTTAGGAAGGCAGCGGAAAACGATGATCAGGTAAAAGAAACGTATGAAATTTTAGAAAAGAGGATTTTTAAGCAAAGGCATAGGCACTCCACCAGGGAAAGGAGTAAAACATTATTAGATAATGTTATCCTAACGACTGCTGGTGATACCGATGGCAAACATGCCTTTACCATAGCTTTATCAGCTTATGACAGAGAGAATATGCAGATCTTTCTTAAAGGGCAAGAGCAGCCTGATGTGGTTTTTTTAACATTAAACCCTTTGATAAACAATAGTGCCTTAGAAGGGTTATT